>CBDUSX010000028.1:0-17989 GCA_965369935.1 uncultured bacterium | reverse complement strand
CCGCGCAGGGATTGCACGGGTTGCAAGGATTCTTGGCCGCGCAGGGATTGCACGGATTCTTGGCCTTGCAGGGATTGCAGGGATTGCAAGGGTTCTTGCGCGTCATCACATTGCTGGCGTTCGCCTTGTCCCCGTAGAACGCAGGGGAGGCCAACACCAGGGCAGTGCCGACGCCCCAAGTCATTGCGAAAATGAGCATGAACTTCGCCCATCGCGCATTCACCAACCGTTTCATAACTATCTCCTGTACAGGATTAAAAGGCCGCTCGATTCGGCCGCCGAAACCACCTCGCAGGTGGCAACAAACTTGATTCCAGAGTCTCCCGTTCTCATTCCCGCCGTTACGCCGGGCCAGCCAAAGACCCTGTGCTGGCGTAGTTCAAGGTTTAATTGCGCGGCCCTTGCCGCGCCTCCCGGCCTGTGGGGCCGGAGGATTTCCCATCCGGGAAGCGGATGGGCACGGTCCGGGAGAAGAGCAGATAGCGGCTTTCCAGGGAATCCCGGAGCGCCCGGGAAAGCTGCTCGGCTCCCGGAAAGTCTTTTCCACTGTCTGCGTAATACCGGTAAAACCCGGTGTAAAAATGATCCGGCTCCACCCACACCCACATATACAGCGAAGCCGCCTGCTCCGGCACCGTGCGGGAAAAGGCCAGGCTGGCCGACTCACCGGGCAGCACCCTGGTGTCGAACCGCTCCCCCCAGGGGGAAGTGGACATGTCCAGCCGCCGCTGGAGAATTTTTTCCTCGAAATAATCTCCCGGAACGACTTCTCCATCCTCGTCCAGCAGGGCCGCCCGCAGAAACACCGCCGGCGTGGTGTAGGTGGGAAAGGCATGGCCCGTGCCGGTGTTGCTCAGGGTGAGCACCGCCTCGATTTCCTCGCCTGCCGCCGGTTGTTCGCTGGACACGGTGGCGGAGATGGTCACGCCGGAGCGCGTCATTTCCCGGTCATGGATGCCCTTCCACAAATGGCGTCCCCCGGGCATGTGGCATTTCTGGCAAGTGATGCCCCGGCCCGGATACGGGCTTTCCAGCCACTCGCGATAGGTGTTTTCCACGGTTTTTCCGTTAATGACCATTGACGTCGCCGTTGAATGCTGGTGACAGCCTTTGCAAAATTCCGAGGCCCGGAAAAATTCCGTACGCACCGGATCCCCATGGGCCAGTTGGGACGCGGAGACCCTTCCCTTCGCCAGCGGCGGGCCGTGCCGCCTGTGCCCGCGGAGATGGCATGCTCCGCAAACCATTCCTTTGGATTGCAATTCCGTATCGAACGCCGGGTTGGCCTTCCATTTGCCACCGGCACCTCGGAGGCCCGCCCACTGTTCGCTCATGGGCGCGTGGCATTCCAGGCATTGGGCCTGTCCGGCAAAATTCATTCCCGGAAACTGGCCCGCCACCCCAGGCCCCATGGCCTTGCCGTGCATGGACTTCCCCCAATCCCCGTATTGGGCGGCGTGGCATTTCCCGCAATCTTTGGGATGGATGCCCCGGGCCTGCTCCAGAAAGTCCTCAGGGGGCTTTCCCTGGGCCGGGATCGGCTTTTTCCAGTAAGCCGCCTGCCACCTGTCCGCCTCTGCGTTCGCTCCCGCGGAACGGGCATCCATGCCCGCCGCAACGTAAATCAACAAACCCACACCGCCGGCCACCACCAGGGCCAGCACTGCAATCAGTCGCCATGAAGTCGAAGCGTGGGTGCCTTGGTCCTTTCCTCCTGCGGAATTTGCCATCCGTTTAACTTCAACTCACTGGGAATACAGCTACATTCCCCGCAGTTAGATCAGGAAACGGAGCAGACTTCTGTAAATAGAATCACCGGTAAATTTGGAGAATCATTCGCCGGATTTAGGCCATTAGAGGCCAAATTGTCCCACCCGGTTCAAAGCAAAATCTCAATTCGTCTGCCTGCTCCCCCGGCCTGCCGGACTTCCCCGGGGCCCGCATAGCCGGAGATACCCAGTTCTTCCAGCCGTCTCACGCCCCTGCTGCTTCCGGCAGCGGGCGCGGCGGGCCGGAGCGTGGGGATCAACGTTCGGCTTCTACAGGTGGTGTCCCTGAAAGAGCGGGAAATGTTACACAAATTACAAAAAAACCGGCTGGAAAATCGGCTGTGCCGGGTGCTAGACGCGGATGCCGAACAGAAACAGAAAGCGCTTGTCGGGCTGATCCCCGGACTTTCTGCCCAACTCCACCGTGTAGCGGCCGAAGCCCACCTCGAATATCCAGATGCGGGCGAGAATGCCGACGCTGGCGTGATTGGCGTTCAGCCCGGCCAGCACGGAAAACAGGGCGGTACCGTCCGGGCGGGGGCCAATGCCCAACTCCAAGCCCAGCCGGGTGCGCTTTTTGTAGCCCTCCCCCGGCAGTTCGGTCTGGGTGAAGTCCACAATGTCCAGGGCGATGGTGTAGCGGATGTTCGCCGCAACCGGAGAGACGGCCACGCCGATGGTGTTGATCTGGGGCAGTTGTCCTGCCTGGGGAGGGTCGAAGTCGTTGGAGCGCGGCCCGAATTCCATGCCCCGCACCAGAGTATCCGAGTCGAAGCCCCCGATGTTGAGAAAGGACATGCCGATGCGGGGGTCCCAGCCCTCCCCGAAGGGCAGGTGATAGAGCATGCCCAGGTCCACCCCCAGCGCGGTGAAGTTTCTGCCGTTCTTGAGGTCCCGGAAGGCGGGGTCGTTGTCCAGGTCAACGGTGGGGCCCGTGGCGAACAGTTCCGCGAAGGTGAGGGTCTTGTCTATCCCGATGCGGTTGATCAGCTTGGGGGTGAATCCGACCAGGAAGTTGTCCGTGACCTTGAAGGATTTGCTGATGAAGAATATGCGGTCGAAAAACAGCTCCACCCGCAGGCTGGGCAGCACGGGATTGCCCAGAATTTCCAGAAAGGTCAGCAGCTCCACGCCGAACCCGTAAGCCCAGCCGCTGGCGGGCATCACGATGCTGGGCAGGCGCATGTTCAGGTTGGCGAAAAAGGTCTCTCCGAGCCGGCTCTGGAAATTCGCCTGATTGACGCCCTGAAAATCCGCCTCGACCGAGTCGGGATCCAGCAGGGCCGCCTTGACCCGCTCGTCGCCGTTGATCTGAAAATTGAACAGCTCCGCGGATGCCTCGCGCAATCCCGCCAGCCCGGCGGGGTTGTAGAAGAGCATCGAGCTTTCGTCCGCCACGGCCACCTGGGCCCCGCCCATCAGCCAGGGCCGCATAAAGCTCATGGAACGGCGCAATTCCCTGCCCCAGCCGTTGCCCCCGATGGACAGGGACAGCACCAGCAGCGGCACGACAACCCACCAGGGGCTAGGAAGCCTTGGCCTGCCAGGCATCGCTGATTTGTTTGAGGTCAATCTTGCCCTGCTCCGCAAGGGACTGAAATCCGCCGATGATCTGCTGGCGGGCTTCCAGCACCGTGTCCTCGTCAAACTGGGAGGCCCGCAGGGTGGTGATGAGGCCCGTCCGGGCCTGTTCGGGGAAGGCCATGATGACCCGGCGCTGGATTTCCGGGTCCGCTCCGGTGAGCGCCTGCACGATGGTGTTGCTGGGCAGCGTGCGCACCACCTGGGGCAGGAGTTCCGGAGGCACCAGGGGAATGGCGTCGAACACGAAGAAGCGTTGTTCCACCCGCTCGGCAAGCTGGGTGTCCTTGGCCTTTATGGCGTCCAGCAGATACTGGCTGGTGGTGTAGGAAGTGCGGCCCATCAGTTCCACCAGCTTCCTGGTGCCCTGGATATCCACGGTCTTCGCGTCGGGCAGGCCGCGCGCCTTGACGGCCAAGTCGCGGGCGACGTCTTCGGCCATGTCCAGGGGCAGGGACTGGATGTTGCCGATTTGCACCGCCACCTCGAGCTGCATGTCCTTGTCCATGCCGTCCATGATTTGCGCCGTGTCCCGCGGATCAATGCGGCTCAGCACGATCGCTTTGATGCGCACCGGCTCCTCCTGCACCAGATGGGACACCTGGCCCCGGCTGAGCTTGGTCAGGAACTCGAACGGGTCGGGCCGCAGTTCCTCGGGATGGGCCAGGTCCTGGGCCACCAGGTACAGATTCGCCTCGCGCAGCAGTTCGATCAGGGACTCGGTGGTGGGCGGGGTGTCCTGGCGCACGGTCTCCTCAAGCGCCTGATAGCGTTCCCGATCCAGATGGGGCAGCAGGGCCTGACGCGCGATGGAAGTCCCCAGCGCGTGAATCAGGCCACCCACCTTGTCCGGCTGATCCTGCCAGGATTGAATCAGCTGGCTGCCCAGGTCCGTGCGGGCGAACAGGCCCTTCACGACCGCGTGGCGGAGGGTGTCCAGTTGTTTTCCCAACTGCTCGTTTTCCATTCCTCCGTTGTCGGCCCCGCGCCCTCCGGGGCCGCCGGCGCCGGCCGGAGCGACCGGCCCCGCGCCCAGGGGCTCCGGGGCTGCGGGCGGGGCTGTGGGGTAAGGCTCATAGGGCTCGGGCTGGGGCGGCGGCTGGCGGTAAGGGGGCCGCATGGGGCTGGGCTTGGGCGCAATCATGACCCGGATCAGCACGATCAGGAGCAAAAGCAGGATGAAGCCCAGCAGGCCCAGCAACAGCCAGTCCCGCGTTTCCAGATCGAAGGAGGGCAGCAGCGATTCGCCCGCGATCTTCTCCGCCGGGGGCACCACCTTCAGATCGAGCTGGTCGCCGCGCTCCAGATTGAATTCGGCCAGCAGGGGCACGATGGTGCGGATGTATTCCTGCTCCGCCGGGGCGATGTCCTCATTGACGACGATGCGCACGTTGATCTGGTCCACCCGGAACTTTTCCACCGTTCGGTCGGGCACGCCGGAACTGCGCCGGAAGCCGGGCAGGTCCACGCCCTGACCGCCCCTGACGCGCCGGGGCACTTCCACGTTCTTGCCCACCACGAATATGCGCAGGATGAAGTTGCCGCTGGGCACCACCGACCTGATGCGCTCCCGTATCTGGCCGTCCAGCCGCTGCTGGTAATCCTCCAGGGAATCCACCAGCAGGGCGCCGTTCTGCTGCGCGCGCGGCGCGGCGCCCAGGGGATGCAGCAGCAGCCCCGCCACGGCGGCCAGCAGGAGCAGTTTTCGCAGGTTGGCCATCATATTCTTGCTTCTTCCTCCAGCGGATTGTTACCCGTTCTTGACTTCCGCGACCAGGTCTTCCAATTCCGTGTTTTCCGGATCGAATTCCAGCGACTTTTCCCAGTACTTGATCGCCAGGTTCTTCCAGTTGATGGTGAAGTACAGCGAGCCCAGCATGGCATAGGCCTGGGCGTTGTTGGGCTCCACGGTAATGGCTTTCAAGATATGGTCCAATGTGCGGTTGTAATCTTCCTTGAAATACGCCGTGCGCGCCCTCAGCAGGTGCAACGTGCTTTCCGGCTCGTTGGCCGGGGAGCCGAAGCGCCGCTTTTTCCTGCGCTTCAGCAGGGGCGGGCGTTTTCCTTTTTCTCCCGCGGCGCCGAGGTCCGATCTGGCCCCACCGACCGTGAGCACGCGGAGCATGTCGCCTTTTTTCCGGTCGAAGCTCCCCAGGGACGTCAGTTCGCGCTTGATGGAATCCACGTCCGATTCCAGGTTGTCCGAGACGATGACGAATATCTGCCGCATGCGGACGAATTCAGGCCTCAACTCCAGCCGGTTCTGCGCGTCGGCGGTGATGAAACGGTTAAAGCCGGGCAGTTTGATCCTGGCCGGCGTTTCGCCTTTGGAATCCTTGGTTTCCGTGCGGGCGTAGCCCACGTGCACGATGACGTCAATCAGGTTGTCCCCGACCAAATCCTTGGCGTTGCGGGTGACCTCGGCCTTGAGTTGCTCTTCCTGCCGCTCCACGTTAATGCCCGGCGGGGAGGCAAACTCCACCCCTTGCGCCGCCGGCGCCACAATCCACAGCCACAAAGCAGCCGCCAGGGAAAGCGTGGCAGGCAGCCGGGCGATGCGTCCGTGGGGGCCCATGCGAAGGGGCGGGGATGCGAGCATGCGGGCGATCATTGGGCGCCTCCCTGGGGGGCGGGTGCTTCCGCGGGGGCCTGCGGAACCGCGGCCTCGGGGATTTGGGCAGGCCTGGTTTCGAAGAACCTCAGCACCCGTTGCACTTCCATATTGGCCGGGTCGAAGGTCACTGCCCTTCTCCAGGAAGCTATGGAGGCGTCTTGATTGTTCATCGTGTAAAAAATCGATCCTTCCATGCCCAGGTACATCGCCCGCTCCTGGTTGCTGGTGGCCCGCTGAAAGGCCGATTGCACGATCCCCAGGGCGTCGTTGTAACGTCCCTCGTCATAGGCGATGCGCGCCTTTTCCATCAGGCCTATACCCGGCCGGGGGGCCGCGCCGGGGGCCTTGGGCGTCGCGCCCGGCCCCACCGGAATTCCCAGCTGCTTCATCAATTCCTGTTCGGGCAGGGTCGGGGGCAGCTCCTCGTCCTTGCCTCTGACCGGGAAGGTCTCCTTCAGCACCACCACCTGGTCGCCGCGCGTCGAGTCGAAGCGGGCCACGATGGGCACGATCTTGCGGATGAAGCGCTCGTAGTACTCCGGCAGGGTCTCGTCAATCAGCACCTTCACCACCAGGCGCACGAAAGGCGGCGTGGAATCGTCCCCCACCGGGGCGCCGGGAGCGCTGACGAATATGGGAAATCCCGGCAGTTTCTGCTTCAGGGGCGCCAGCCCGGGGGTTCGCACCGCGGGAATGAGGTCGCGGTTCCAGATCACCCTCACGGACAGCACGTATTGCTTGAGCGAAACATAGCGCCCCAGGGCATTGTTGATGTTCGCGGTGAGTTGGCCCTCGAAGTCCCGCATGCGATTGTTGGAAATACGGTCCAGCAGGTTCTCCGTTTGCGCGGAGGCTTGACCCAGCACCACGGCCAGCCACAGCAGGCAGAGTAAGCCCCACTGCGCCACGCGCCAGCCGGCGCGTCCTTTCAGGCCATCTTGTGGGGCTGCGGCACGATTCACTGTCTGGCTCCCGTCGGTCCCGTCGGTGGGCTGGAGCGCGGGGGCGGCGGCCCTTCACCGGGCAGGCTGCCGGGCAGGGCCGGCCGGGGCACGCCCTGCCGGTCTTTGAGGAAATCCATGAAACCGCGCACTTCCTCGTTGGAGGGGTCCATGGTTAGCACCTGTTCCCATTCCTCGTTTGCCAACTGGAAATTCCCCATGGCGTAGTATATCGAGCCCTTCATGGAATGGGCCTGCACATGATCGGGCCGCACCAGCAGCACCAGGTTCACCTGGCGCAGGGACTCGCTGTAATTTCCGTCAATCATCGCGGACTGGGCCCGCTCCAGATACTGGGCGATCAGCAGGTCCTGGAACTGTCCCCCCTGCGGAGGGAAGCCCCCCTGCACCGGTGCCCCCGGCGCGCCCGCCGCGCCGGGGGCAAGGCCGGGCTGCTGCTGGGCGATGGAAAGGGGGATTTCGATTTCGTAGGAGGGCTGATCCACCGCCAGCACCACCGTGGACTTCTTGCCGCGGAAAGTGGTGGTCACACGCACCACCTGGGTTCCGCCTTCGTCGGTCTCGGTGACCTGGATGCCGGTCTCCCCGGCCTGGGTTTTCAGCACGGTCTTGCCCGGTTTTTCCTCGTCCGAGGAAGACTTGCAGCCCGTGGCCAGCCCCAGCGCAACGGCCAGCGCCAGCACGGCCCAATGGCGCGGCTTGCGGCGCCTAGAATCGGTAGCCAAATAGCAGTTCACTTCCCACCCCCGAAATTTTGTTTCCGGCTTCGATGTTGGTTTCCTGAAAGTTGTTCACCCCCAGCGTGATCACCAGCTTGTCGCCGACGACGAACTGTAACCCGGCCTTGACCAGGTTGGCGTATTCCAACTGGGGAGACAGTAGTTTACCAATGCCAATGAAAAATAGCAGCCTGGAGGTGCTGGCCTGCATCTGAATGATGTCGAACGCCAGATACGGCGCCAGCAGCAGCCCTACGTCAATGGAGATGATGCGATCCGGATTGTTGTCGTTCTTGTCGAAAAACAGGTTCAGGTCCACCCCGAAGGAAAAACGCCCGGTCAACTGCACGGTTTCATTGATTCCGATCACCAGCGCGTCGTGGTCCGCCGAGGCCCCCGCGGCGCTTTCGATGGGGAAGGTCATTTCGCCGAAGTTGACGGTCAGGGCGTCGCGCTTGGCCGCCCGTCTTCCCGCAAGTTCGTCCACCAGGATGATCGCGCCGGTTTGTGCTTCCGTTACTTTCAGGTAAATCGTGATCTGCCTGTTGTCGAGGAACATGCCGATGTCAATGAAGCCGTCCACGTTCAGCTTCTTGGCCAGGGCGAGCCGTGCCTCGCTGGACGGAATGCCCTTGCGCAGCCTGAGCACCCCCCGCACGATCTTGGTTTCCAGCCTTTGGCACTCCTGGCACTGCACCAGCTTGACCGAGGGGTTGGCCTCGAACAGCTTTGCCAGAATGATCACCTCCGCCTTGCGGCGGAAGTCGGCGTCCACGTCTCCCCCGAAATGGAAGGAATTGATGGCCAGGGTGTTGACCTTGTCGGCGATCTTGTTGAGGGAGGAGGCGATCAGCGTTACCGCTTCTTCCAACTGGAACAACTCCTCGTCCTGGCGGATGGAGAAGGACTCATCAACGATGGGTTCCTTGATCTCCCTCTTCTGCTGGGCCTGGGCGGGCCAGGCCGCGCACAGCACGAGCGCGATAATTCCGGCCGCACGGAGCAGCCGCGGCAACCCATGTCTTGCTATTTTCAGGCTCTGTTTTCGCCTCACCATTGACCCTCCCTGGTCAACAGAATTGTGACCCGTTCAAGCGCTATTTGAACAGGATTCCAAGCTCCTCGATTTTGGTCGGCGGGTTGACCAGAATGATGTCCACCCGCCGGTTTCTCTTCCTCACCTGTTGCAGTTTCCTACCACGCAGCCGTCTGCCGGACTCGTCCGTATAGGGCGTCCTGGGCTTTTGGTCCGCGAATGCCCGCACTGACATGCGTTGCGGCTTGAGGCCCAATTTGAGCAGGAAGGACGACACGTTGGTCGCGCGCGCGGAGGACAGTTCCCAGTTCGATGGAAACCGCCTGGTGCGAATGGGCACATTGTCCGTATGGCCTTCCACGATAATCAAGTCCTTGTCATGTTCCTTCAGCCGCTTCACTTCCCGGAACAACGGCCGCAGCCGCCTCAGGGCCGCCGGCTGCACCTTGTCCTCGCCACTGCGGAACAGAAAGTCCGAGGGCAGCGAGATGACGCATTCCAGCTTTGAATTGCGAAGCTCAAAATTTCGATACAGCCTCCGGTTTTTCTCAAAATAGCTGGCCAGCCCGGCGCAGTTCTTGGGCGCGGTGGACAGGAAGGTCAGCAGCACAAAAAAACAAAACAGCAGCGTCATCAAATCCGCGAAGACAATCACCCAGGCGCCGCCTTCCTGGGTTTCCGCCTTGGGCGCGAGCCGCGCGAGCAAACCGCTCATAAATTAAATTCTCCGCGGGCCATGGCCGCCCTGCGTTCCTCCATCAATTGCAGCCGTCTGCGCTTGGACAGGTAAATGATCAGGTCCTGCTCCGCCACGTCCGGCCGCTCCCGCCGGTGCAGATAGAGAACTCCCTCCCTCACCATTTCGTAGAGCCGGATGTAGGTATCCTTGGTGCGGTGAAGCTTGGCCGCGACCGGAAGGAAGATCAACTGGGCCAGCAGCACGCCGTACAGGGTGGTGATGAGGGCCACGGACATGCCGCCCATCAGGTCGATTATGTTGCTGTTCTCGCCCGCGGCACGGCCCAGCAGCAGGATCAGGCCCACCACCGTGCCCAGCATCCCGAAGGCCGGGGCCACGCGCCCCATGTACTCCATCACGGCGATGTCGTTGTTTTCCTCAACCGTGTAGGCCTCGATCTGCGAGGATATGATCTCGTTCACCATGTCTTCGCTCACCCAGTCCACCTGGATGAAGTTGTTCATGGCGTCGCGCAAAAAATACAGGGGCACCCGTTCCACCGACGCATCGGGGATGAGTTCCTTGCGGTAACGCAGATCGACGTATTCCATCATTGCGTTGTAAACCGCCTCGAATTCCTCGTCCTTCCGTTCCTTCCCGAACACCGAGAGCACGTAGTAGATGGTCTTCATGGCCTTCCCCAGAGGAAAGGCGATCAGCGTCGCCGCGAAGGAGCCGCCCAGCACGATCATGATGGACTTCAAATCGAGAAAGCGGGTGAACGCCGCCTCCCAGGAGTCCTTGAACACCGCGAGCTGCTCCTGGATGCCGGCGATTTCCCCCCGCGTGGCGCCGCGGGCCTGCAGCGCCTCGATGATGCCATCGAACTTGTTGATCTCATACACGTAGAAGTTCGACAGATCGTCCGGCCAGGTGATGCCGAACACGATCAGCGCGCCACCCATGAGAAAACCGAGCAATGTCCCTAGTCGATCCAGCATGGCCTATTGAACCCGTCTAATTTTTCCGACCTGCAACAGCCTGGCCCCGCCGCCGGAAATCACACGGCACAAACCGGCCATTGCCGCGGATTTCCCAGCGTATAAACATCCGAGTCCACTCTAAGCAATTCATATACCAAAACAAACGCCGGCGCCGAAACAACGCCGGGCACGAACCACGGGTTTTTTGAGATTTGTTCCGATGCCGCGGCTCCCCCGTCCAACCGCGCGGGAAGCGCACCCCCGAGCTCAACCCTCCGCCGCCACGCGGCGCACCAGGCCCAGTTCCGCGAGGAATTCATCCGAGAAACGGCCCGAGCCCACCGCGCTCACCGGGCCTTCCAGCCTGGCGCGGAAGGCGTCGTCCAGCTCGACGTGCAACTCGCCGCCCGGCATGGCGACTGTGACCGGCGAGCGGCACAGCCCCAGCCGGCAGGCTACCGCCGCCGCCGCGCAACTGCTGGAGCCGGAGGAAAGGGTGTATCCGGCGCCCCGCTCCCAGATTTCGATGCGGATGCGGTGCTCGTCAACGGGGGCCATGAACTGGACGTTGGTGCGGTCGGGAAACTGGGGATGGGTCTCGATGAGCGGGCCCAACTCCGCGGCCAATGCGGGAGTGGGGTCTTCCACCTGCACCACGCAGTGGGGATTGCCCAGGCCGGCGGCGCTGACCCGAAGTTCGCGGTGGCCCACCTGCAACGGCTCTTCCAGCACCTCCCTGGGTTCGCCGGACATGGGGATGTCCGTGCTGATGAAGCTGATGGGGCCCATGGCGATGGCCACCCGGCTTGCGGTCTCGTCCAGCACTTCCGCCTGCACCAAGCCGCCGGGGGTGGAGATGGCGAAGGATTTTTCCCGCGCCTGCCCCCGCTCCCACAGGAAGCGGGCGAAGATGCGCAGGCCGTTGCCGCTCTTCCCGGCTTCGCTGCCATCCGGGTTGAAGATGCGTAGCTCAATGGGGGCATTTCCATCGGCGCCACCCGGAGCGGCCGGCGGCCCGCCCACCAGGATGCCGTCCGCCCCCACGCCCCGGTTGCGCCGGCAGATTTTGCGGATGGCCTCCGCGGAGAGCGCGGTGGTGAACCGCCCGGCGTCCACGACGAGATAGTCGTTGCCGAGCCCGTGATATTTCCAGTAATCGCTCATCGAATTTCACCACATTTTCACACATGCCCCGTTCAACCCCCGCCGTCCGGCGGCACTTTCGCACATCGCCCCATTACGATCGGCGCGGCGGCAGATGGCGGTATTTATCCAAGGGCAGGGGCGTCCCGAAGCCCACTATAACAGCATTGCCGCCGGCCTTGCTCCGAATTCCTTGCGGGAAGGTTTTTCTGCATTTCGCTTGTCATGAAGTGCAAAAAGCAATAGGAAAGGTGGACGTAATTCCAGTTTCGTTTTACGGGAATAACTTCTGATCAGGAGGACAGATGAACGCATTTTCGCAACGGCCGCAATTTGCTCCGGCGACAGGGGCCGCGCTGGTTTTGGCTGCTTTCATATTCATGGCGCTGCTGGCCGCGCCGCTTTCCACCGCTTTTGGCGCGGAATGCCCGCGGGGCACCCTGGACAAGCGTTACTGTGACTGGGACGGAGATCTGGTGGCCGATCCACCCGCGAAGTCATCGAGTTGGAAGGATCCCAAAACGCTGATCTTTGCCTACACCCCCGTGGAAGACCCCTCGGTATACAAGAAGGTCTGGGACGGCTTTATGCGCCACATCGGCAAGCTCACCGGCAAGAGGGTGCGCTTCTTCGCCGTGCAGTCCAATGCCGCGCAACTGGAGGCCATGCGCGCCGGGCGGTTGCACATTGCCGGCTACAACACCGGCAGCAACCCCATCGCGGTCAACTGCGCGGGCTTCGTGCCCTTCGCTATGATGGCTGCGAAGGACGGGTCCTTCGGCTACGAGATGGAGATCATCACTCATCCCAGCAGCGGCATCAAGAAAGTGGAGGACATCAAGGGCAAGACCCTGGCCTTTACCTCGCCCACCTCGAACTCGGGTTTCAAGGCCCCTTCGGCCCTGTTGAAGGCGAACTTCAACATGATCCAGGACCGGGACTTCAAGGCCACCTTCTCGGGTAAGCACGACAACTCGATCATGGGCGTGGCCAACAAGGATTACCCCGCGGCCTCCATTGCCAACTCGATCCTGCACCGCATGATCGCCCGGGGCGTGGTGAAAAAGTCGGACATCCGCACCATCTACAAGTCCCAGACCTTCCCCACCACCGGTTACGGGCATGCCTACAATCTGCGGCCTGACCTGGCGGCGAAGATCAAGATGGCCTTCTGGACTTTCAAGTGGAAGGGCTCGGACCTGAAGAAGGAGTTCAAGAAGGAGGACAAGTTTGTGCCCATCACCCACAAGCAGCACTGGGCGGTGATTCGCACGATAGACAAGGCCAACGGCGTCAGCTACGCCTGTAAGTGAGTTCGGACTCTGGTTGATCCGAAACGGACGCGGCGATGCTGAAAATTGAAAACCTCTCCAAACGGTACGCCACCGGAGACCTCGCCCTGAATGGGGTGACGCTGGAAGTCGCCAAGGGCGAGGTGGTGGCGCTGATAGGCCCCTCCGGCGCGGGCAAAAGCACCCTTATCCGCTCCATCAACCGCTTGGTGGAACCCACCTCCGGGCGCGTGCTGCTTAACGGCGTCAACATTCCCTCGCTCGGCCCCCTGGCCCTGCGCCGGGCCCGGCGCAAGATGGGCATGATCTTCCAGGAATACGCCCTGGTGGAGCGGCTGTCGGTGATGGAAAACGTGCTGTCCGGCCAACTGGGCTACGTCAGCTTTTGGCGCAGCCTGCTGCGAAAGTTTCCCCAGAGCGTGGTGGACGAGGCCTTCCGCCTGCTGGAGCGATTGGGGATGGAGGAGTATTGCGACAAGCGGGCCGACGCCCTGTCCGGCGGGCAGCGCCAGCGGGTGGGCATCGCCCGGGCGCTCCTGCAAAATCCGGAAATCCTGCTGGTGGACGAGCCCACGGCCAGCCTGGACCCCAAGACCTCCCGCCAGATCATGCGCCTCATCTCAGAGCTCACCTCGGAGCGGGGGCTGGGCGCCATCATCAATATTCACGACGTGCCCCTGGCCATGCTGTTCGTGAAGCGCATCATCGGGCTGCGGCAGGGGGAGATCGTCTACGATGGCGGCCCGGACGAACTGACCGCCGACCGGCTCACGGAAATCTACGGCGAGGAGGACTGGACGGCCACGGCCCGCAGGAAGGGTGGAGAGGAGGAATCCGGAGACGACGAGAACGGGGAGGATGAAGAGGATTTGCCCCCGGCCGTGGTGGCAGCCGTCTCAGGGAAAGCGCCCAAACGGCGCAGGGCGGGCGCGAAATGACCGGCGGGGCGGCCGCGATCCGGCGCTGGAAGAAGCCCCCGTTCATTCGGGAGCCGTGGAAGCGCTGGGCCATTTATATTGGCGCTGTGGTTTATCTCGCGCTGGCGCTCGGTTCCGTCCCCGTCAACTGGCTGCGGGTGTGGGAGGGCATCCCCCGCGCCCTCAAATTCGGTCTGGCGTTTTTCCCACCGGACTTCTTCTCCCGTGGGGAGGACATTTACGAGGGCTTTCTGGAGAGTCTGGCCATCACCGGCTCCTCCACCGTGCTGGGGGTGCTGATCTCCATTCCCATCGGGCTGGGGGCCGCGCGCAACATCTCCCCGCTGCCGGTGTATCTGTTCTGCCGCTCCATCATCACCGTGTCGCGGGCCTTTCAGGAAATCATCATTGCCATTCTGTTCGTGGCCATGTTCGGCTTCGGCCCCTTCGCCGGGGTGATGACCTTGAGCTTCGCCACCATCGGATTCATCGCCAAGCTGCTGGCGGAAGACATCGAGGACATTGACAAGGAACAGGTGGAGGCGATCCGGGCCACCGGCTCCTCCTGGCTGCAACTGATGAACTACGCGGTGCAGCCCCAGGTGGCGCCGCGCATGGTGGGCCTGTCCATGTACCGGCTGGACATCAACTTCCGGGAGTCGGCCATCATCGGTATCGTGGGGGCGGGCGGCATCGGCGCCACCCTGAACACGGCCTTCGACCGCTATGAGTTCGACTCCGCGGCGGCGATCCTGCTCATCATCATCGCCATCGTCATGATGGCGGAATACGCCTCCGGCTACGTGCGCGGCAAGCTGGTCTGATGCCCGAGAAAACCATCAAAGGAATCCGCGTCTGGCAGCGCCGGGACTTCTCCAGCAAGTTCAGAATCTGGCTGGGCTGGCTGATCGGCACGGCGCTGTTTCTTTATTGCTGGCGCATGATTTCCGATAACACCGAATGGGAGTTCGTGAAGGACGCCCACGTGCAGGCCCTGGACATGGCCATCCGCATGGTGCCGCCCAAGTGGTCCTACATCGGTGTAATTCTGAGACCGCTCTGGGACACCATCAACATCGCATCCCTGGGGACGGTCTGCGCGGTGGTCATCGCCACCCCGGTGGCGTTTCTGGCCGCCCGCAACACCACCCCCAACCGCTTTATCGCCCGGCCCCTGGCCCTGGCGATCATTGTTTCCTCCCGCTCCATCAATTCCCTCATCTGGGCGCTGCTGCTGGTGCTGATCATGGGGCCCGGAGTGTTCGCGGGCATCATCGCCATCACCTTCCGCTCCATCGGATTCGTCGGTAAGCTGCTCTACGAGGCGATCGAGGAGATAGACCAGAGCCAGGTGGAAGCCATCATCGCCACCGGCGCCAGCCGCTCCCAGGTGGTGCTTTACGGCATCGTGCCCCAGATTCTGCCCGCCTTCGCCGGCATTTCGGTGTACCGTTGGGACATCAACATCCGCGAGTCCACCGTGCTGGGGCTTGTGGGCGCCGGCGGGATCGGGCTGCAGTTGCAGGCATCGGTCAACATCCTGGCCTGGAACCAGGTGACTTTGATCTTCATCGCCATCCTGGGCTCGGTGGTGCTGAGCGAGTGGGTGTCCGCCAAAATCCGCCACGCCATCATCTGATGCCGTCCCGGTCATCCGGGCGCCGCGGACATTTCTCCCGGGCGCGGAGGGGCCTTCCGGACGAAATGGGCGGCCCACGCCCCTCAACCCGACCTTCCCCGCTTCGCGCACCATGAAAGACGACTTCCAGGACATCACCTGCTTTCTGCTGGATATGGACGGCACCTTGTACCTGAGCGACAAGCTCTTCGACGGGGTGAATGAATTTCTGCAGCGCCTGGGCGATTCCGGCCGCAAATTCCTGTTCTTCACCAACAATTCCTCCCGCGACGCCGCGGGCTACGCGGAAAAATTGGGCCGGATGGGCATCGCCGTGGAGCCTTCCCAAATCATCACTTCCGGCGAAGCCACCGTGGCCTACCTGATCGGTGTGGCCCGGGTTGAGCGCGCCTACGTGCTGGGCACGCCGAGCTTCGAGGCGGAAATGCGCGCCGGAGGCATCGCCCTGGACGACGAGCAGCCTCAGGCCGTGGTGTTGGGCTTCGACCTGACTCTCACCTACGACAAGCTCAAGCGGGCCTGCCACTTCATCCGCCAGGGCGCGCCCTTCATCGCCTCCCATCCCGATCTGACCTGTCCGACCTCCGAGGGTCCCGTGCCCGATTGCGGGGCCATCAGCGCCCTCGTCACCGCGGCGACGGGAGTGGAGCCCGTGGTGATCGGCAAGCCCCACCGGCACATGGTGGATGCCGCGCTGAACAGGCTGGGCGGCACCGCCGCCCAAACCGCGATCGTGGGCGACAGGCTGTATACCGACATGGAGATGGGCTTCCGCTGCGGCCTGCGTACCGTGCTGGTGCTGTCCGGAGAGACCACGGAGCAGGACGTGGCCCGCGCCGGGCGCAAGCCGGACCTGGTGCTCCCTTCGGTGGCGGGGCTGATTCCATTGCTGTCCTGATCAGCGGTTGCGGAACGAAAGGCGGGAACGCACGGCCCGGGGGAGGCGGCATGTATGGCATGAATACCGGCAAGTGGCAGGACAGGACCGCGGTGCTGGTGCCCGCGCTGGCCGTGCTGCCCCTGCTGGCATACCCGCCCCTCGAATGGCGCGCCGCCGCCTGGCTCGGCCTGGCGCCTTTGCTGCTGCTCCTCAAGCATGGGCGGGGCGGCATGGGCACGTGGCTGGCCGCGGGCTGGGGCTATGGGGTGGTGTTCTACGCCTTCCAGTATGCCTGGCTGCACCGCACCGTGGTGGAACTGGCCGGGGCGCCCTTGCCGCGCTTTGTGGCGTTTTCCGTGGCCATGCTGGCCGTCCTGGCCTTGTCGTTTGCGTTGCCCATTGTCGCCAGCCGTTGGGCCTGGATGCGCCTGGGCGTATCGCCCTACCTGGGTTTTCCCCTGCTGCTGTGCATCCAGGACGCCGTCATGGGCGCCTTTCCCTTTGGCGGTGTGCCCTGGGGTTCCCTGGCCGGCACCCAGACCTCCTCTTTCGCCGCCGCCTCGCTCGTGCCCGTCACGGGGGGTGCGGGGCTGGTGCTGGTGTTGGGGGCGGTCAACGGAGGCTGGGCCCGGACGGCGGAAGCCATGTCCGGCCCGCTCCGCAAGGCGTTGCCCGGGGTGGCGGCCCTGGGCTGCCTGACCCTTGCGCTGGCCCAGCCCTGGCTGGCTCCCCGGCCGGAGCAGGAAGGCATGGAAGGCTTCACCGCCCTGCTGGTTCCGGGGGACTTCTCCATCGCCGGGCCGCCGCGGCAGGACTCATCGCGCATGCGGCGCTTCGTGGCCCGCACTCTGGAGGGATTCGGCCGCCTCCGCCAGGCGCACCCCCGCCCCGTGCCCGAGCTGGTGATCTGGCCCGAGGGCGCCGTGAGCGGCCACGTGGAATCCGGCAAGCGTCTGGTGGAACTGTCCCGCCTGGCGACCCTGCTGGAGGCGGATTTTCTGTTGGGTTCCGACTCCCGCGGACGGGGGCGGGAGTTCAATTCCACCTATCTGGTTACGGGAGGGACCTTCGACTTCCGGCGCTACGACAAACGGCAACTGGTGCCCTTCGGCGAATACGTGCCCTGGGGTTTTCGCTGGTTTTTCGGCAAGAAAGTGACCAGGGGGGATGAGGACTACACGGCCGGGAAACGCCCGCCCGTGATGGAATGGCGGGGAAGGCGCATCGGGCTGGCCATCTGCTTTGAGAGCATCCTGCCCACCCACATGCGCGCTGCCGCGCGGGAAGGCGCCCAGGTGGCCGTGGTGACGGCGAACGACCTTTGGCTCACTCCCGCCGCGCGCCTGCAGCATTTGCGGTTGACCGCCCTGCGCGGTCTGGAGATCGGGCGGGACGTGCTGTTCGTCTCCAACGGTGGGTTCAGCGCCCATCTGGCGGGTGGCCGGGCGGTGAATGTCCCCGGCAGGAACGATGAGCCGTTTGCCGCCCGCCCGGTGCTGAGGAGCGCACACACCCCCTGGGTGCGCTGGGGATATGCGCCCCTGGCGCTTTTGCTGGCTGGATACTCCATTGTATCTTTTCTGCTGTGGCGGCGCTCCCGTGGCGCGGCGGAGCGCTGAGGCGAAACCCGCTTTTCAGCCGCGCCCCGATTTGCGATAATTCGGGCAGGGACCCGACGGCGGCAGGGATCGGGAAAAAGGAGGGCGGAACGCCGCCGCTCCGCACGGAGGTTGCATAACCTTCTCTGCACCAGGCTTTGTCCGGCTCGACGCCGC
>CBDUSX010000027.1:0-18012 GCA_965369935.1 uncultured bacterium | reverse complement strand
TGGGCCACCGCCAGGTTGCGCAGCAGGGGACTGGCCCCGGCCATCACGACGAATCCGTAAATGCCCAGGATGAACACCGTGTTCACGCCGGTGTAGGCAAACAGCAGGCCCTGACCGAAGCGGCCCCGCTCCCGGAATGCCAGCCCAATGGCCGCCAGCACGAAGGCGGCCTGCCCCAGCAGCACATAACCGGGCAGCAGGAAAAAGCGCCCCTTCTCCGGCGAGAGGTCCAACACCTTGGGATCGACGGTCAGCAGCCACAGGCCGTAGTAGAGCAGGAAGGACATCACCAACGCTCCAATGGCCACCAGCACGCCCTTGGAGACATTACCCTGTTGCGCGAAGGGAACCGTGGTGGAGACGTTGCCCCGCCGGTAAAGCAGGAAGCTGAAGAAGGTGGAGAGGATCATGAAGTTGATGACGGCGTTCTTGGCGGGCATAAGGCCGAAAAATTTGAGCGTGGGGTGATACTGCCCGCCCATGCGCACCTGCTCCTCGGAACTCAAGGGCAGGTTGTGGGGGGTGAGCCAGATCGCGAAGGAAATCACCAGGATGAAGAGGATAAACTTGATGTAGGGTTGGTAACGCTCCGCGCCGGGGATGCGGTCCATGCCCAGCCAAAGGTAGAAATTCCCCAGGATGAGCAGTCCGCCGATGCCGATGGCCTGGATGATGAAGGTCCAACTGAACGCCCCGCCCATCATGTTGTTCCCCATCACGGGGCTGTAGCTGTAGACCTCCCGCCCCAGCCAGTAGCCCGCGAAGGGGAGCAGGATCAGGGCGCTCATGGCAATGAAATTTCCCACGTAGCCCATCCAGTCGTAATGGGCGCGATCCTCCTCATTTTCACTGGCCAGAAACTTGATGGCCGCGTAGGTGCTCGCCACCAGCCCGCCGAAGACCAGGTTTCCCAGAATGCGGTGCACGTTGAGGGGGCTCCAGAGCGGATTGTTGATGGCATCCCAGAGGGTGCCCGTGAACATGCCGCTCTTGGGGTCGATGCCAGACGGGCTCATCATGTAGGTGGCCCAGGAATTGGCCATCATGAGGATCACGATGCCGGCCACGTTGAGCAACACCCCCGCGCCGATGTGAATGGCCTTGCGGCGCCGCAGGCGCTCCCAGGAGTAGTAGTAGAAATAGAGCGTGAAGGTTTCGGCAAAAAAGAAGAGGGCGTAAATGTAGAAACTCTTGTGGAAAATCCCCACCAGAAAACTCATCAACTGCGGGTAAAGGGAAAAGAGCATGAAGGTCAGCAATCCCCCCAATGCCGCCGTGGTGGCGAATGCGGCGGAGAGGAGACGGGTGAAGTCCTTGGCCAGCCGGTCGTAGCGCTCCTCCCCGGTCACCACTCCGATGATCTCGGTGATCACCGCGAACATGGGCACGCCCAGCACGAACGCGGCGAAGAGCAGGTGCAACTGCGCCACCACCCACACACTGGTGCGGGGATCGAAGCCGAAGAAGGTGCGGTAAGCCACCTCCCGGCCCGGCTCGGCCCCGAACGCCTCCGCGGCACCGGCCGCGAGGAGGAGCGCGGCCGCCGTCAACAACAGGAGCGCGGCCGCCGCCCGCGGCGCCGTTGCGGGGGCGGACAGGCGGCGCACCGTCCCTCTTGGGCGACTGCCTGCCACGTTCGGAACCCCGCGTTGCCCGGAACGCTTTTCGATCTGAAATTCCACTTAGGCGCCTATCTTGGCTGCATCGTAATGTTCAGCGTCGTCACCGCGCCGGCCTTGATGGTCACCTCTTTCACCTGCCGGCCCAGCCGTTCCTGCCAGACAGCGACCTTGTAGGTTCCCGGGGGCACGTCGGAGATGGTGAAGCTCCCCTTGCCGCCGGAAAGCGCCACGTAGGGAGATTTGGGGACGATCCACCATCCCCCCATCCACTTGTGGAGGTCGCACTTGACCCGCACCTTGCCGGCCTTTTTAATTTTGTTTTTCTTCACCTTCAGGGTCTTGCCGGCCGCCACGCTTTTGTTGACGTTGAAGACGCCCTTGCTGACGGTGTGGAAGTTGTGCTTGACCTTGTCTGAATTTTTGACCGCGCCCTTTGCGCGGGGCCGCACCAGCATCACGTGGGGCGTGAAGGCGCATTTTTTCTGGTCGTAGGTAAACTGGGCCGGCAGGTTCCACTTCTTGCCCTTTTTGATGCCTCCGATTTCGATTACGGCGTTCACGATTCCGCCGCCGCGGTTCACGGTGAGCGACTCGTCAATGATAAAATCGCCGCAGACCTTTTTGTCCTTGGTGACCTTGAAGCGCTTGGCCTTGGGCGGCGCTCCGGCGAGCTTGATCACCCCCTTCAGGGTGCCCCCGTTGGCCACGGAGGCTTCCCGGTACTTGGCTTTCTTGCCCCACGCTTCGCTGCCAATAATCAACAGGGCGACTAACATGCCGCACATGCTTAACAGCGCGATGCGCCGAAGGAACGTGTCGCTCATAGGTCTCTCTCCCGAATGATTCGTCTCCTGGCCGGGGCCTCTGCGCCCGGCTTTACTTGGATTTGTAGGTGAAGTCGTGCTTCAGCTTGCCGCCGCCCTTGAGGGTTATCTTCTGCTCTTGCAGTCCCAGGGTGGGATGCCACGCGACGAGGGTGTACTTGCCGGGGGGAATATCGTCTATGCGGTAGCCGCCCTTATCGTCGGTGACGGCCACGTAGGGATGTTGCGCGGCGAACATCCAGGCGAACATGAAGTTGTGGGCTTCGCAGTTGATGGCGATAAAACTGCCCCGGCGCGGTTTGATCCTTGTCTGGAGGTCCTGGGCCGGTTTTTCCGGGGAGCCGGGCTGGCCCTCGTTGAGCATGGTGCGCTTGACGCCGCGGGCCTTGCCCACCTTGAGACCGATCAACTCACGAATGTGGATGTTGTGCAGCACGGGGTCGGCGTTCTTGATGGTTAACTCGTCCCCCCGCTTCACCACCTGCAACCAGGGCGAAAACCGGCAATCTTTCTGGTGGATGGAGGGCGAAATGCCGATGGGTGCGTTCTTCCAGCCCTTGCCTTTCTTGACCTTTTTCAGAAAAACCACCGCCTGTTGCAGGCCCTTGTTGGAACCCAACGGCACCCACTGGATGGCCCGGTAGCCGTTTCCGCAGACGTCCTTGTTTTTCGTGATGAGAATTTTTTCCGGGGCCGGCTGCGCGCCCGCCAGCAGCATGGCGCCGCTGACCGAAGCGCCGCCGCCGACCTTGACCACCTTGTACTTTGCGGCCCAGGCGGTTTGGGCAGACGGCCACGCTGCAAAAATGATGAGGGCCAGCCCCAAAAGCAGTTTGGTTTTCATGATTTTTCCTTTTCAGACCTGTCCGTGAGATGCCAAAGGCCGGGCGCGGCCGGACTCGTTTAAGCCTGTTTCTACAGAATCCATACCAACCCCGGGGAAACCGCCCAGCGAAAGAGGCATCGGGAGCGCTTGCCTGACAATTCACCGTTATTTCAACTGTTTGCGGATGAACTCGAGGAACCCCGCGCGCAAAATTCCGCCGGCAAGAAGGAATTTCGCACCGCAGACGCCAGCCGCCTTTTGGGGCAATCCGTGGCATCGATTTCGCTACGAAATGCCACAGGACTGAAATCACAAGCAATTGTTCAATCCGGCGGGTGGTCGAAATTTGACCAGAGCGATGGAGTGCGGTCAGAATTTGACCAGGCAGCTATGGGAACCGGAGCCGCCCCCGGCCGAGGGTGGGGATTTAATTGACCAGTTGGTACTTGTGCAGCTTGTCTTTGAGGGTATTGCGCGAGACGCCCAAGCGGCGCGAGACCTCGGATTTGTTGCCCTGATACAATGCCATCATGGTCCGGATGTGGTTGCGTTCCACCTCCTCCAGGGAGAGGACTTCGGCCTGTTCCGGCGCCGGCGCCGGAGCACCGCCGGGCGGGCGCGGGACGGAATTCGCCGCCCGGATTTCCTCCGGGAGTTGGGCGGTGTCTATTTCCACCGGGTGCTCACGGTGGCCTTGCAGCATCAGCAGCCGCTCGATCAGGTTTCTCATTTCGCGCACGTTGCCGGGCCATGCGTAGCCTTCCAGCCGGGCCAGCGCGGCGGGCGTGAAAAGGAGGGGCTGCATCCGCGTCTGTGCCGCGATGTCCCGGTTGTTGAATTCCAGCAGGGGGCGGATATCCTCCACCCGCTCCCGCAGGGAGGGAATTTCCAGCCGAATCACGTTGATGCGGTAGTACAGGTCCTCCCGGAACTGCCCCTCCTCCACCGCCTGGGTGAGGTTGCGGTTGGTCGCCAGCACCAGCCGGATATCGATCGGGATTTCCCGCGAGCCTCCCACCCGCTTGATTTTGCGGGCCTCCAGCGCCCGCAGCAGCTTTGGCTGAACGCTCAACGGCAGTTCTCCCACCTCGTCAAGAAAGAGGGTGCCGCCATTGGCCAATTCGAACACCCCTTTCAGGGTCTGCGTGGCTCCGGTGAAAGCCCCTTTTTCATGGCCAAAGAGCTCCGACTCCACCAGGTTCTCCGGGATGGCGCTGCAATTGATGGGCACCAGAGGCCCGTTGCGCCTGGGGGAATGGGCGTGAACCGCGTTGGCCACCAGTTCCTTCCCGGTGCCGCTCTCTCCGGTGACGAGCACGGTGCTGTTGCCGTTTTCCGCGATTTGGAGGATGTGCTTTCTCAACTGAAGCGTGGCCCCGCTCTCTCCGATGATGCGTTGCACCGAGGTGCTTGCGCGCTCCTTTCTTTTCAGGCGCATCACTTCATTTTGCAGCCTGTTGATGCGTAGCCCCTTCTCGATCGTAATTTTCAGCTCGGTCAGGTCGAAGGGCTTGACAAGGTAGTCGAAAGCGCCCGCCTTCATCAGGGAGATGGCGCCGCGCAAATCGGGAAAGGCTGTCAGCATAATGATGACCACGTCTTCATTCTGTTGTTTGAGCAGTTTGAACAGTTCCTTGCCGCTGCGGTCCGGGAGATTGATATCCAGCAGCACCACGGCCGGGTCTTCCCCCTTGAAAATCTTCTCCCCTTCCCTGAAGTTAGACGCGAGCAACAGCCGGTAGGGTTCGCGCTCCAGGGCCTGGGAAAGGGTGGACTGCATGGCCGGATCGTCTTCCACGATCAGTATCTTCGGCATTGAACCCATGTGCTGTCCCGGTCAAATTGCATCCAACCCCGCCGGCTGCCAACAGGCACGGGCGGCGACCCCCATCAATCCGCACTCTGGGGCAACTCCGCGGCGGCGGGAGGGTAAAGCGGAAAGGCGATGGTAAAGACCGAACCCTCGCCGAGGGTGCTGGCCACCGTGAGGCTCCCGTTGGCCTGGTTCACCATGGTGTAGGCCAGCGCCAGGCCAAATCCGGTGCCGCGCGGCTTGGTCGTATAAAACGGGTCGAAAATCGTCTCCAGGTTTTCCTCCGGAATTCCAATCCCCGAATCGGCCAGGGTAAAAAGGAGCCGGGTGCCGCTCTCCGGCGTATCTTCCTGCCGGATTCCCAGGCGCAGTTCACCGCCGTTGGGCATGGCCTCAAAGGCATTGACGATCAAGTTGAGAATGACCTGCTGAAGCTGCTGGGCATCCACCCGAATCACCCCCCGGTGGGGCTCAATGCTGGTCATCACCCGCACGTTGTGCGCCGCGCCCTCCTTGTCGATCAGCCGCTTCAGGCCGGCCAGGATATCCGCCGGGTTGTGGGAAAGCAGGTCGGGCGGCGAGGGCTTGGCGAAAGTGTTGAGGTTTTTCGTGATACCGCTGAGGCGCTGTATTTCGGAAAGAATCAACTCCATTTGCCGCCACTGCACGCTCTCTTCTTCAAGCTCCTCCTGCATCGCCTGGGCGTTTGTGAACATGATGCCCAGCGGGTTACCGATCTCATGGGCGATCCCCGCCGTGAACCGGCCCAGCGTTGCCAGGGTCTCCGCCCGCATCAACTGTTGATGCAGTTTTTGCTCGCGTTTTTCCATCTCCTGTTTTTCGGTGACATCGTAGAGGATGTGCAGCGCGTAGATAACCTTCCCCTCGCCGTCGCGGATGGGAGAGATGCGGTCCAGAAACGCCCGTATCTGCCCGTCGGAATACTCTATTTCCCGTAGGGGCAACTCCACCTGCCGCCCCGTGAAGACCTGCTCGACCGCGCACACGTTTTGCGGGTGCTCCCTGCCGCTGCAGTAACCCAGTTTCTGCGAGAACAGCCGGCAGCACTTGTCTCCGAGGGAAAAGTGGGAGGGGCCGATCAATTTTGCGAAGTACTCGTTGCACCAGACCAATTTGAAGTTTTCGCCGAACAAAACCAGCCCGGCGCCCACTCCCTCCACCACCCGTTCCAGTTTTTCCTTTTCCAGGGCGATCTGGAACGTACGCTTTTCTACGAGGCTTTCCAACTCCCGTTGATGGGTGCGGATTTCCTTCTCCCGAGCCTCCAGGGAGTGGGCCATCATGGTGAAGTCCGCCGCCAGATCCTCCAGTTCGTCGTTGGTGTCAATCGCAATGTCCACCGAGAAATCGCTACGGGCCACCCGTTTCACGCCATTGGTCAACTGGAGCAGGGGGCGGTAAAAATGGCGGGCGGAGAGCAGACCCGCGACAATTGCCCCAAAGGCGCAGAGCAGCATGAAGGCCAGACTGTAATAGCCGAAGCGGTAGAAGGGCATGATGATGCTTGGGCCGCTGGCCTCCAGCACCAGCGTCCAGGTGTTGCCGGAACCTTCCGCAAGCGGGTTTACCGGAAGCCGCACGAAAAATTCACCTCCGGCGGCGGAAAGCCAGCCGCTGTCCATCGAGAGCAGTCTGTTCAACACCCCTTCGGGCGGGACCCTTTGGGCATCCAGGTTCAACGAAAGGTTCAACGCCCCGGCGTCCTTGCCGCCGGTCACGATCACCCGCCCTCGCTCGTCCCACAGGCTGAGGCTCTCGTAACCGCGTACCGGGCCGGCCTTTGTGCGCAGCAGGTCCAGCACCGTCTGGCCGAACACGTTGATGACGAAAATCCCCTCCATCTCGCTGTTTATGGTGACCTGCTCCGCGTAACGGAACACTGGGAGTTTGGGCTTTTCGAATTGTCCGTGCTCCACGTTGTAGTCCATGGGCGAAACGTAGGTTTGTCCGGGCCGGAGAGCCATCGCTTCCCGAAAGTAATAGCGGTGGGATTTGTTTTGCAGGGCGGCGGGCGGCGTGATTTTCACTCCCTCGTTGGCCCGGTCCACCCTCAGCCGCTCCTGGCCCGTTTTGTCGATGTAGCGCAATTGGTGGTATGCGGGGTTGGCCTGGGCCAGCAGCACCAGATAGCGCTCCAGGTTGCGCCGCGCTTCCGCCCCGCCGGGGCCGCCCCGGCGGCGGATGTACTGGTGCAGCATGGGGCTGCGGCTCAGCAGCCGCAGGTCCCGCTCAATTTTCTTGAAAAAAGTGGTGGATTGATCGCGGATGGTGATCGCCTCCCGCTCCAGGTTGGTCAACGAGAGGGTTTTAAGTTCGCTGAACCCCAACCAGAAGGTGAGCACGAAGAAAAAGAGCAGCGGAATGCTCGCCAAACCCAGGGTAAGGATCAACAGCTTGGTGCGGATTGGAATCCGCCCGAACAGATGGTTCAGGTCCTTCATTGCCTTAAAGTCCCCCCTGGGTGACAGGGCATCCCCGCTGGGTGACGGCGGGCCGCGCCCGGGGGTAGCTCTCCCGGCGCACGGCTAACCCTCCGATTCCAATTGCACCAGCATCTCCTCCCTTGCCCGGGCCATGCCGGCTTCTGCGATGTCGTAGGTAATTTCCACGGCTCCCGTTTCCCGCGCGTAGGCTTCGATGCAGGCCCGCGCCTGATCCCGCATGAAACCTTCCGGCGCCCGCAGCAGCCGTCGCCAGCCCTCTCCGCTCCAGCCAGCGGCGGACTTTCCTTCCGTTTCGCCGCCGGGGCTGTGTATTTCGGCGCAGGATGGCTCGGAATTTTCACAAGCCGAGGCGTCGTCCGGCCGGGCTCCCGCCGCCCCGCCTACCTCGCTTGCGGCGGCAACCGCCTCCTCTTCCCTGCCCAGCACGGCCGCCGCGAATTCGGCGGTGATCACCCGGCGCTTTTGCCCGCGCGCCTTTTTTTCGATTTGGTGACGGGCCCGCTTGCCGAGAAATAAATCGGGTATGGCATCCAATAGGGCCAGCGCCCCCGGAGCCCAGGAAAGGGCAACACCGTCGAAGGTTTCGATGGTTTCGAGACCCTCCAACTCGTCGGCATCCTGGCGGGAGAGCACCTTGAACAGGCTGCCCCGCGCGCCACAGACCGGGCAGACCTCCGGCCTCTTCCTGGCATGGACGTATTGGCAGGAAGGGCAGAGGTAGGAAAGGCTGAGCAGTTCGCGCCCCTCGTATTCGGCGGGGCTTTTGCTGGGTGCGATCCCCATGGAGGCCCGCGCGGCGGGAGGCAGAATTTCCTCCAGCGCGCTGTCCACCACCGCCGAGGTAATCATGGTAAATCCCTCCGCCACCGCGAAGCGCTGAATGGCGGCCATGGCAACCCCCTTGGCGTGGGCCGGCACCTTGGCCATGCGCGCGGTTGCCTCGTCGCTCCAGGCGGTGGTGGCGCCGGCCACAAACTCGTCGGGCGGCTTCATCGCGCGGGCGGCCAACAGCAGATTGCAGGGGGCAAGGCGAAGCAGATGCTCCGTCACCCCGCCCAGGTCCATCTCCGAGCCGCCGTGAATGCCCGTCCGGCCCAGGATCATCAACCAGGGGCGGGTCTCCCTGACGTACCTGAGGATACGGTCACCCGGTTTTCCGTCCAGCAGGTGGGTTTCCACCGTGCTCCCTTTTTGCTCCGCCAACCGGGCCGCGATTTCCAGGTGGGACTGGTAGATTTTCGCCAGACCCGAGTCGATGATCTCCTCGTGCAGCCGTTCCTGTTGCTCGAACTTGAAGACTTCCTTGGCCTCGCCGGTGAGGGCCGTCTTGAGCGAGTCGAACAACGTGTAGTGAAAATAGGGATCGAAGGCGGCGACGGCCACCAGGGGCCGGCCCGTGGCCTTGGCCAGGCCGAGTCCGAGGTCGAATCCGCCCCAGGCCCGCTCGCTGCCGTCCAGGCAGACCATCACCGGCGCGTTGGGGGGCGGGTTTTCCAGTTCGCGCACCACCAGCAAATTGGAAGCGATGCGCCGCGCGACCCGCTCGCAGACGGTCCCCACCAGGCTTTCCGGCACCCGCCCGAGGCCCAGCGCACCCATGGCGACCAAGTCGTAATGCTGCTCCCCGATGTCCTTCACAAGGGCCTGCCAGTTCCGGCCCTCCAGTGAAACGCCGCGGAACGCCACGTTGGCCGTCCGGCAGCGTTCGTCCATTACCTTCAGGTAGGAATCGGTAATCAGTTCCAGGCCGGTTGTGATGAGCGAATCGTGAATTACCCGCTGCCGTTCCAACTCGGTCTCCCGTTGAAACTCCTCAGGCAGGCCGCTTTCCAGCGCCCGGAAACGCCAGTCGTGCAGTTTCGCGGCATAGACGTGGCTGCCCACGACGACCCCTCCGCCGGCTGCCGCAAGCTCTATTGCTATCTCCAGCGCGCTTTGGGAATGTTCGCTGTTGTCGAATGGGACGTAGATTTCCTTGAACATTGCAGCCCCCTTGAAGCTGACCGGCGGGCCACGCCGCCGCTGGCGCGCGGAAGGGATGAAAAATCCGCACTGTCCCCGGCACGCGCGCCAACGCCTATCAAATTCGTTCTTTGGCCAATCCGCCGAAACTGAACTACGACAAGATCAATATAGTACCGCGCAAAAGGTGCGGACTTGACATAAGTCATGCGCCGCCCTCGGTCCGCGCTACCCGCCGGGCCATGACGCGCGAGGTTCCCGGCTGCTACTGCGGTTGCGACCCCGGCTGCGATATCCATGCCAAAGAAAAAGAAACGCGCAAACTCAGGGACCGCGCCACTATACGGGGGCAAATTACCCATCCGGCGGTCCCGCGCGCGCTGTCTTTGGAGACTATTTGTCCCAATTTGTTTCAGCTTCGCCGGTGCCGGCCTTGGCAAAAGCCTTATTGACCTGCCCCCAGTCGTGGCACCACCTCGTATGTTCGTCCCGAAGGATCGAGGTACCCCCTGCCGGGGCCATCCTAACCCTATGACAGCCGCCGCATGAGCGGGTTGGCTTCCATCTCAAGTCTGGGTGTGGCCAGCCGGGTGCTCAGAAAATTCGGCCCCTGCGCCACGGCCACAATCAGCTTTTCGGTGAATCCAAATGAATTCAGTTCCGTTGGCGGCCCTGCCGGGGTAGGGTTTTTACAAAACTGAGCCCACTCCGGAAATCGTCGAACGAAAGAATCACATGGCAACAAATGACGCTTGGCTCGCCCTGACGACTGAAGAGACGTTGGAGCCCGAACTGGAAATATGCGACCCCCACCATCACCTGTGGACGAACCGCACGGAGCGGGTGGCACCTCATTACCTGCTCGATGAAATGCTGGCCGATATCAATAGCGGCCATAATGTCGTTTCGACCGTATTCATTGAATGTGGCGCCATGCACAAGGCCGATGGCCCGGAAGCCATGAAGCCGTTGGGCGAAACCGAATTCGTCAATGGCATCGCGGCCATGAGCGCCTCCGGAGACTTCGGTGCGGCCCGGGTTGCCGCCGGCATAATCAGCCACGTCAATCTCAGATTGGGAGATGCCGTGGCGCCCGTTCTGGAAGCCCATTTTCATGCCGGCGGAGGACGCTTCCGCGGCATTCGGCATGGTGCTTCCTGGGACGCCAGCGAGGATGTGCCTAACCACCGCTCCAATCCGCCCCAATACCTATATCTTGACGACAGCTTCCGGAAGGGGTTTGCCCAGTTGGAAAAATTTGGCCTCAGCTTCGAAGCCTGGTGTTATCACACCCAAATTCCCGATCTCATAGACCTGGCCCGGGCCTTTCCGGGCATCACCATTATCCTCAACCATTTCGGAGGACCGCTTGGGATCGGCCCCTATGCCGGCAAGGCTGATGAAGTATTCGCACAATGGCGAAAGGACGTGGCCGAACTGTGCAAATGCGAAAACGTGATGGCCAAACTCGGCGGCATCAATATGGTCGAAAATGGTTTTGACTGGCATAACCAACCGAAGCCTCCGGCCAGCGAGGAACTCATGCAGGGGACGAGGCGTTACTATGAGTTCACGATCGAGGCGTTCGGTGTCGATCGCTGCATGTTCGAATCGAACTTCCCGGTCGACATGGTGACCTGCGGCTACAATGTCCTCTGGAATTCCTTCAAGCGCCTCACCGCCGGATATTCGGCTGATGAAAAAGCCAAGTTGTTCCACGATACGGCGACGCGGGTCTATCGCCTCTAAACTTCAATTCGTTCCAATCGTGCAGGCCCCCTGACAGGAATGGGAGCAAGTCCAACACTGGCTGGGGCCAACCAACGTATTGGGATGATGACCGGGGGTGGGTCAGCGGACTCGTCGAGGCAACAATGAAAGCACTGAGGAACGTTATGGGATGGGCGAAAATGATTCGGGGCGGATTAGGTTTTCTCGTGTAAGCTTCGCACCCCCGCCAGTTCTTGCAGCAGCCGCCAATTCTTGAGCCGGTCTTGCTGGGCCGACAGCAGTTCGGGACTTGGGTTTCCGGACTTGTCGAATTGCTTTGCGAATCGCCCCTCAGTCCTGGCGAAATCAATGAATGTGAATTCCTGGCCCGTCTTCGGGTCTTTCTTCCAGTCCTCGTTTACGTTCGGATTTCCCCTTAGACTCAGCCTTTCCTTCAGCGTTTCCCCTTTGTTGGGGTGGTGAATCAACAAGGGAAAGGCCCGGCCCATCACGGCCAGTTCGCTCTGGTTTTGCGCCAGGTGGTCCGCGACGCCGTGCTCGGGCTGACAGGTAGTAAAGACGTTGATCACCGCCGGCCCGGGGTATTCGTTCGCCTCGCGGATCGCCTGGTAAAAGTGGTTGGCGTAAGCTGTGGAGGTTTGAGCCACGTACACGTCCGGGTGCATCAGCGCGATATTGCACAACTCCTTGCGCCGTTCGGTCTTTCCGTGGATGAGCCTGCCGTAAGGCGACATCTTCGCGGCCTGGGCGGTAAAACTGGCCGTGCTGGATTCGCCACCGGTGTTGGAATAGACCTGCGTATCCAGCACGAGCACGTTGATGTCCATTCCTGAAGCCAGCATGCGGCTCAGGGACTGGAATCCGATATCGAACATCGCGCCATCCCCGCCCAGCACCCACAGGCGTTTTTTGTCCCAGCCTTGCTGGTTCCAGTGCGCTCTCACTCCCATGGACACCGCTGGGGCGTTTTCGAACAGGGAATTACTCCAGGCCACCAGATACGGGTTGTAGGGATAGGTGGAGCCGTAAACCGTGTTGCAGCCGGTGGCCGCGATGATCCCGATGTCCTCCCTGTCGTACATTTCGCCGGTCGCCGCAAGCATCATGCGGATGGCGGTTGCCTCTCCGCAGCCCGCACAGGAGCCTGCCCCGCCTGTGTAAAGCAGGCTCCGGTTCTCTTTGAGCATGACGTCCATGGCAAGGTTCTTGGTGAGGAACCGTTCAGGCGTCTCGGGCAGCATCTCCATCCATTTCGCCCGGTGCCGAACCGTTTCCAGAATGGATTCCTTGCGGATCATCTCCAGGGCGCCGTGATCGCCGCATACCTCCACACACTCCGCGCAGCCCTTGCATTTGCTGGGATCGATGTAGATGCCAAACAGTCCGCCGATCTCCCCCTTTTTCTCAAACATTTTATGGAACTTGGTGGTTTCCACCCACTGCCGCCGGAAATCCTCCCGCTCCGCTTCCCCGGCCATCTGCCCGCACAGCGCTGCAATGTCATCCGGCGCCGCGACCTTGCCCAAAATGGCTGTATCCGGACATGCCGTCACGCAATCCATGCAGGCCACGCACTTCTCCGCGATGAAACCCGGCAGCTCCACGGCGACATGGGCGAAATCCCTGTACAGTCCCGTACCGGGCGGTACAAACGAACGGGCGCTTGCCAGATCGGCAGGCAAGTCCTGGCCCAGGCCCGCGCTGTAGGCGCCGATGACGTTCTCGTTAAACGCCTCCCTGTCGAGCTCGAACCCAACGGCAGCGGTGTCCGCCGCAACAGGAGCTGGATTTTGTTTTGGTTCGGGGTTCTCCCCGTCCCTTTCGCCGCGCGTGGAGGAGACATAGGAAACGAACTTTCGATCCTGGTCACTGGTGTGTTCCATGAATTCTCCTTCACGGCCTTGTAGAGTGCTTCCGCCCGCCCGGGCGAGTCCGAGAGAGCCTGCGGATGCACATCATTTGGACAATGCGGCAGCTTTCACAGCGGCGTCATCCTCGCTGGAGACGGCGTGGATCAAAGCGGGCGGCACTTCCAGCACCTCGCGATAACCGCGCTCGACACAGCGCAGGTTTTCCTCCACGACTTTGTCGGAAACCTTGCCGAAGTAGTGGCGGAGCGCCTCCTGCACCTTGTTGAACAGGGTCTCGTCGTCCAGCCGGGCGTCCTCGCGAAAGGGCGCGCAGCGCAGAAACACGCCCAGCAAAACGATGCCTTGCATCCGGATTTCCAGGTCCGGCCGGCTGGCTATCTCCCGCGCGATCCGGGCAGCATCCAGATAGAACACCCGGGCGTTGGCCTGACGCAAGGTCTGGCGGGCGGGGAGGGGCACCTGTTCCCAAATGGATTGCGGGTCCTCGTGCGGCCATTGCACAAACACCATGCCCCCATCGCTCAGTCCTTCGAAGGGATTTCCCAGTTCCATTGCGTACACGTCGTTCAGGGGGATGAACTCCACGCGCTCCATCTCGCTGTGGGTGCGGATTGGTTCCCGGGCCAACGTAAGGTAATAGTTGGTCGGCAGTCCTTTTTTCTCTGAGCCGTACTTCGGGTAGGCCTGCACATTGAGACCGAAGAGATCCGCGGCGACGGTCGCCATCAGTTTGTTCGTTGTCACCGATCCGAACCCGCCGATGGAATAGCCGCGCAGGCTGTACACTCCCTCCGGGCGCAAATCTGGTGGGGAATCAACCGGAAGGGCGCTGTCATGATCGATGTTCAAGCTGAAGTAGCGGCTTCGGCGCTCGATTATGGCATCCACCACCGCGATCAAATCCTGGGGGCGGATATCCCGGCTACCCAGCCCCGCGGAACCGGAAATGATTTCCGGAATCGATCGCACGGCGGGATATTCCGGTTTGCCTGAAAGGGCGTCGGAAAAAGCGGCTTTGAGTTCCGCGGTGAGCGGGTTGCTTTGAGCCATCGGGTTGTCCATCCGCTCCACCACCGCCAATCCCCGCACCCCCCGTAAAATCTCCACCAGTTCGGGTCCCGGGAACGGCCTGTACACGGTCGGATGCACGACGCCTACGGGCACGCTTCGCTTTTCGCGCATGTAATCGGCCACCTCCTCGGCCGCTTCCGCCATGGAGCCCAGGGCGACAATCGCGAATTCGGCATCGTCCATGCGGTATCCCCGCACCTTTCCATATCCGCGCCCCGTCAAGGCGGAATACTCCCCCATCGCCGCCTCCAGCGCACCGGGAACCTTATCGTAGAAGAACCGCTGGGCGATTTTACCCCGCATGAACGCATCCTGATTCTGCACGGTGCCCGACATAATGCCTTGCACGGTGTCGAAGACCGGACGCAGCTTTTCGCTGGGTGCGCCGATGTAGCGGCGCATCAACTCTTCCTCCGGGAGGACGATCGTTTCGATGGTGTGGGTGGTAAGGAAGCCGTCCTGGACGTTCAAGAACGGTATCCCGGTCGCCTCGGCTACGTGGCGCGCGATCAGGGCCAAATCCGCGGTTTCCTGCGCATTTCGTGCGAACAGAATTCCCCAACCCGTGTCCGCAACGCCCATTATATCGTCATGGCCGGCATGAACGTTCAGGGCGTGGCTGGTCAGGGCGCGCGCACCGATGTGAAATACTATGGGCAGCCGCTTGCCGCTGATAACGTGAAGAACCTCCTTCATCAGTACCAGCCCCTGGCCCGAGGTAAAGTTCGTGACCCTTCCACCCGCCAGGGCAAAGCCTTCCGAGGCGGAAGCAGAGGAATGCTCCGACTCGGCCTGAATGAAAATCAGCGGCTCTCCCCAGAGATTGGTCTTTCCCTCGGCGACGGCCTCGGCAAACTGAACGCCCATTGTGGTGGAAGAAGTGATTGGATAGGCGCATGCGCCCTGGCTGATGCGGGTCTCCACCCACACCACCCCACCGGTTCCGTCCACGGTGGCGGGGATGCCGGGAAAGGAGGGTACGTACGGGGAATCGGCTTGTTTCATGGCATGTCCTCGTTTCAAACAGTCCTTGAAACTCGGTGCAGTGCATCGTTATTACAATACCCTATCTGCTCCGGCTACGGAATTGAATTGGGCGCGATGATCCTGGACCGGAAAAGGCCGTTGGGTTGGTCCTCCGCCCAAAGGTCCTTGACCCGCCTCCCTTGGATCGATCCAGTGTTGGAGTTAAAGCTGGAAGATCAGGAAGGAGATCAAACCAAGATCGCATGATTTTTTCTGGAAGATAATTTACACGCGGCATATTTAACGCCCCTTCTCCCCATGGCCCTCCCCGGGCACCCCGCACCCTCTTTCCGCCAAATCGCCAGCACTTGACCTAGGTCAAGGTGTCCCTGCCGGCCGGGCGATAAAGTAATATGGGTGTATGTGACCTGCATGGCCATTCGCTATCATGAGAGGGATGCCGATGGAAGAAGGCGGTCCAAGCCGCACAGCGGAAGGCGAAAAGAAGCTGATCGCGGCCTTCGTTACCGGCGTGGTGGACTACAGCCCCTTGATGGGCGACGGCCACGATGCGCCCGCCAAAGACCCTCGCGGAAATCCGCAGGGTATTCTCTTCCCATATCCAGCGGTTCGAGGGCCGAGTCGTGAACGTCCCCGGGGACTCCATCCGGGAAATGCAGGTTGATTGGATAGCTGCCCCAAGCGGTAGCCGGGAAAGACTGGATCAACCTATCCGCTCCGGCAAATGACCACAGCGAGAGGAATCGAAATGAAACTAGGCATGCTGCACTTGTTTGAAAATCCAGTCCACAAATCGGAAAACCAAGTCATCAAGGAGCAGATAGAAATCATGCTCAAATCGGAGGAGTTGGGTTTTGATTCGGTCTGGCCCGCGGAGCATCACTTTTCCGAGTATGGCATCATGGGGGCCCCGCAAGTGCCGCTGGCCGCCATCGCGGTAAAGACCTCGAAGATACGCCTGGGAACGGGCGTGGTCGTGCTCCCTTTCCACAACCCCATTCGCGTTGCCGAGGATTTCGCCTTTCTGGACCACCTGAGTGACGGCCGGGTCATATTTGGCGTCGGTAGAGGGTATCAGCCCAGCGAATACAAGGGGTTCGGGATGGATCAGGAAAATTCCCGCGATATATTCGACGAGGGAATGCAACTCATCAAAAAGGTCTGGACCGAAGAGAACGTTACTTTTAAAGGAAAGTACTACCAGACGGAAAATCTCACGGTGCGCCCGCGGCCTTTTCAAAAGCCCCACCCGCCCATTTACATGGCTTGCGTTCAGCCTGAAACTTTCGCGATCGCCGGCCGGAACGGATATCACGTCCTGACTTCCGCGGCATTCGGCCTTTCAATAAAGAAGGCAAAGGCGTGCGTTGCCAGCTACAGGCAAGCGAGGGAGGAGGCCGGATTCGATCCGCACACCGGCAACATCGCCTGCCTGGTCATGGTTTATCCGGCCAAGACCATGGAGCAGGCCAGGGACGATTTCCGCGATCCTGTCGTGTGGTACTACCGCACTATTTCGAAGTACGTTGCTCCCGCGAGCGGTGCGGTGAAATCCTACGAGGAATACGCCAAAACGAGAGATCTGGCCGCAAACCTGCAGTTTGACGATATCGTGGACGGCCCGATCATGGCCTGTGGCGACGTCGAGCATTGCGTTGAAAAACTGACCGTTTTGGCCGATGCAATCGGCTTCAACGAGTTGCTCTGCTGGACCCGCATCGGTGGGCTGGATAGCAATAAGGTGCTGACCGCCATGGAACTGATCAGCGGAGAAGTGCTCCCCGCCTTGCACAAGGTTTCACCCGTGGCGGCCTAGATGTTCGTGTCAGGGACGGATAGCCGCGCCCGGCAAGCACCCTGGCATGCGGAACGGATCGTCACCCTTAGTCTGCGGCGGCTTCGAATTCGGAAGAGGAATCGGACGTGGTCAATGCATTGTTGATTTCCTCGACGGCGTGCACGACTTCCGCGGCGTTTTGTTGAATATCGGTAATTCTGGCCGCGACTTCCGCCGTCGCCTTGGCGGTTTCATTGGCCAGCTCCTTTACATGGGTGGCCACTACGGCAAACCCTCTCCCGGCGACCCCCACCCTGGCCGCCTCGATGGTGGCGTTGAGCCCCAGCAGATTCGTCTGTTTTGCAACATTTGATATGACTTTTGTTATCTTCCCTATCTCGTTGGCGCTCTCGTGCAATTGGCCGATCGCCTTCCTCGCGCTCCGGGACCTCGCCGCCGCGGCCTCGAGCCGCAATTTTTCCGTCACGACGGACCAAGTCACCATGGGGCCGGTGTAGTTTTGCTGCGTGTCCATGCACGCGGTTACGAGCAGATCGAGCGTTTCAGGCCCCACCTCGATCCTTGCCCTGTATGGCAGGTTGGCCGGATTGCCGAGCAGCAGCTCCGGGGAGAACGGAAGGCGAATGACGCCGCTCCACCGGGCTATCGGCACGATGATTCCCCTCCCCCGCCGCCTTGGCCTAATGCGGCGCCAGGGCGATGTTGACGCCCCTGCCTTGGCCCCCATCATCCTGGTTTTGCCAGGATAAGCATGGGAACAGGGGCGCCAACCGCACAAATGAGAAGATAGTTGGCCATCACCGCCCCGCCGGCCGGGAAGCTTTTAAGCTCCCCTCCGGCGGATCGGAAATCGAACTTCTATGAGAACACCTTGGGGTCGGCCGGGCCGTTGCCCTTGGAGGGGGTGGGTGCCACGTCCGGCTCCGCGGAATCGGAGCTTCCATCAAGCGGGTTGGCGTCCCCGGTTTTTTGCCCGTCCTCGCGGGCCAGCACATCGGCCGCTCCGAAATGATCCAGTCCTTGCACCTGCCCGGCGTCTGAG
>CBDUSX010000026.1:0-18213 GCA_965369935.1 uncultured bacterium | reverse complement strand
TAGTCTTGTGTGGCAACTGCGGAAAATTCGGGGGCGCTGAACCCCACACCTTTCCGGTTCGTTAGAGTGTATTATGGAATCAAGGGGCCGTCAACGCGGCACGGCGCAAGTCGAAGGGCGTGCCAGCGGCCTGATGCCCTAAGGCCTTGCCCGCGGGGGGATTTGGGATTAGGCTTAGAAGGAAGTGGGGCCCAGGCAGGTAGGCCGCCGCCCCTTGTCCCGCCCCGGGACGACTCACCTCAGGATCAAGGTGCAGGATGGCTGACAATCCGAAACGCAAGACAATCACCCTTCCACTGCTCCCCATGAGGGAGGACATCATCTATCCGGGCATGACGGTACCCTTCTTTATCGGGCGCAAGCAGTCCATGGAGGCGGTGGAGGAGGCCCTGAAAGGGGACCGGCGGATATTCGTGGTGACCCAGAAGGACACCTCCGTGGAGCGCCCGGTGCAGGACGACCTGTTCGGGGTCGGCACGATCGGCAACGTACTGCAGATCATGCGTCTCCCCAACGGAACGCTGAAGGCCCTGTACGAGGCGAAGGTCCGCGGCCGCCTGATCGAAGCGAAAATGGGCAAGGATGACTACGCCGCGGAAGTGGAGGAAATCCCGGAGGTGGAGAGCGACAATCCGGAAATTCGAGAGCTGGCGGAAAAGGCGAGGGAGCTGCTGCCCCAGTATATAAAGGACACCAAGAAAAACCCCGGCGAAATTGACTATGACGCCATTGCGAGCCACCAAGCCAGCGAACTGGCCGACAAGATCGCTCCGCTGCTGAACACGAGCAGGGAAACCAAGCAAAGCATTCTCGAGCAGATGGATCCTTTGGAGCGGCTGAGCGCCGTATACAAGGAGATGGACGAGGAGTCCGAAGTACGGAAGCTGGAAAAGAAGCTTAAAGACCAGGTGCGAAAAACCGTCGGCACCACCCACCGCGATCACTATCTCAATGATCAGCTTAAAGCCATCCAGAAGGAGCTTGGCCAGTCCGAAGAAGGGCGGGACGACTTCGATGAATACGAGAAGTTGATCCAAGACGCCAAGATGCCGGAACACGTGGACGAGGTTGCGAAAAAGGAGCTGAGGAAGCTGCGGATGATGTCGCCCATGTCGGCGGAGGCCAATGTGGGAAGAAACTATCTCGACTGGCTGGTGGCCATGCCATGGTCAAACCAGACGGAGGATTCCTTCAACCTCGACAACGCGCGCAAAATCCTCGACGAAGACCACTACGGCCTGGACAAGGTGAAGGAGCGGATTGTCGAGTATATCGCCGTGAGCAAACTGAAAGGCCACCTGAAGGGCCCGATTCTCTGCTTCACCGGCCCTCCGGGTGTGGGCAAGACCTCCCTGGCCAAGTCCATCGCGCGGGCCCTGGGCCGCAACTTCGCCCGCATGAGCCTGGGCGGCATCCGGGACGAGGCGGAAATTCGCGGCCACCGCCGCACCTACATAGGGGCGATGCCGGGCAAGATCGTTCAGGCTTGCAGGAAGGCGGGCAGCAAGAACCCTGTGATCCTGATGGATGAGGTGGACAAGCTTTACGCCAGCATCATGGGCGATCCTTCCGCCGCCCTGCTGGAGGTACTCGATCCGGAGCAGAACAACACCTTTATGGATCACTACATCGAGGTGGAATACGATCTGTCGCAGACGCTGTTTATCTGCACGGCGAATTCGACTCAGAACATATCATTGCCGCTGATGGACAGAATGGAGGTGATCAATCTTCCCGGCTACACGGAGCTGGAAAAGGTCATGATCGCCCAAAATCATCTGGTGAAAAAACAGCGGGAAGAGCACGGGCTGGAAGGCGAAGACATCACCGTGCGCAAGGATTCTATCGTCAAGGTGATTCAGGACTACACCCGCGAAGCCGGCGTGCGGGGGCTGGAGCGGGAAATCGGCAAGGTATTCCGAAAGGTCGTGACCCAGCATGAAAAGAACGCCAAGAAGAAGATCACCCTGATTACTCCGAAGAACCTGGAGAAATTTCTGGGCGTGCCCCGCTACAGGCACCAGGAGGTTGAGAAAAAGGATGAGGTCGGCATCACTGCCGGGTTGGGGGTGACGCCCTCGGGGGGGGAACTCCTGATGACCGAAGTCAAGACCATGCCCGGCACGGGCAGGCGCTCGGTGACCGGCCATCTCGGGGACGTGATGAAGGAATCGGCGCAGATCGCCTTCAGCTACCTCCGTTCCAAGGCCGACGGGCTTGGCATCCTCACCTCGCAGATGAAGAGGATGGATGTTCATATCCACCTCCCGGAGGGGGCCTATCCGAAAGACGGGCCTTCCGCGGGAATCACCCTGGTCACATCCCTGGTCAGCGCCCTCACGGGCATATCCGTGCGCAAGGACGTCGCCATGACCGGGGAAATCACGCTACGCGGGCTGGTGCTTGGGGTGGGCGGACTGAAGGAAAAGCTCCTCGCCGCCCGGCGCAGCGGTATCAAGGAAGTGATCATTCCAAAGGACAACGAGAAGGACCTGGCTGAAGTGCCGGAAGAAATACTGAAGGCGATGAAGATCACTCCGGTGGAGTATATGGACGAGGTCGTTTCCATCGCCCTCACGCGGGCGCCCACCCCCCTGACCGAAGAAGAAATCCAGGAGGACGAAAAGCGCATCGTGGCGATGAAGGACGAGACCGTACCGCCGGAGGAAGTGATGGGGGAGGGAAACCCCACGGCCATTTAGCTGCGTGCCTGGCGGTAGAGGCGCCAGATTCCCACCACCACGCCCTGCACGCGCACCTCCGGGCCGGGAAAATAAACAGGGTCCATAGAAGGATTGGAAGGCTGGAGGCGGATGCGGCCATTTTCGCGGTAAAACCGCTTGAGCGTCGCTTCCTGACCGTGAATGAGGGCCACCACCATCTCGCCGTTCCGCGCTTCCTGGCGCGGCTCCATGATAACGTAGTCTCCATCCAGAATGCCGTCCTCGATCATGGACTCCCCACGCACCTGCAGGGCGTAATTTCCGTGGCTTCCGCCGGCCAAAGCGGCGGGGACGGTGAGGGTATCCCCGCTCTGCTGGATGGCCTCGATGGGACGCCCGGCCGCAACGAATCCGACCAGCGGCAATTCCACGGGCATGGTGGAGGGGCGGGCTTGGGCGCCGGCGGCTGACTTCACCACCCGCAGGGAGCGCGAGAGGTAGTCCTCTTTGGTGAGAGAACCCTTTTTCACAAGTGCGTTGATGTGCTTGTGAACTCCGGCCGCGGATACCAAATTGAAGCCGTTGGCGATGTCCCGCACGGAAGGCGGATACCCGTGCCGGATCGTAAATTTATCAATGAAGTCAAGAACTTCCTTTTGCCTGCGCGTCAGTTCTTTCATAGGTGTCCTCGTCTTCCACGGATAAGCGCGGAAACGCTGTGGGCGATTCGACCGGCCGGGGTGGGGCCGTGTATCGCAACGGATAAATCTCCCGCAGGGGGAGTGAACATATGTTGCGTTAAGTGGCAATGAATGTCAAGTTTGCCTGGGCTATCAACGTGATGGATGGGGCGCGGTCTCTCATTCGTTGCACAGGTAATATGATAGCAGGATTATGTATCTTTAACTCAACAAACCCACTCCAACCCCGACCATAACCCACCCACCTACCGCGCAGTTGCCTCAATACACCCCCTTCAGGGCTTTGCCGGTGGCGTTGCGATCATAGCGCAGCACCGTATCGTGTCGCTTCCAGCGGCCTTGTTTGGCCACGACATTGAGGGGCACCCCCTTGTCGAGCAGGTAGGTCGCACAACCGGCGCGCAGGGAGTGTCCGCCGAACTGGTCCGGGTCCATGCCGCAGGCCATAGCGGCCCACTTTACGATTTTTCCGATGGATACGGTGGAAAGCCGGCCCCCACACCGGCCCCAACGGTTGATGGAAGGAAACAACGCTCCCTTGGTGATATCCCCCGCGGAGATCCACTCCCGCAGGCTGTTCACCGGACAGCAATCCGGCGTGACCGAAGGCACGATGTCCACCCATTCACCCCTCCCTTCCTGGTCCGTCTTCGAGCGGTCAATATGGAGCCGCAAACCGTCGGGAATGGCCTCCAGGTCTTCGACGCGCAGGCCCGCGAGCTCGGAGCGCCTCAGTCCAGCGGCGAAACCCACCAGCAGCAGGGCCTTGTTCCGCTTTCCGTTCAGGTCGTCACGGAAGGGCACTTGCCGCAAATGGTCAATAGTGAGCGCCGCCTTTTGCGACTGCCGGCTGCCGATGGTGCGCTTGATGCCTGCCATCACCACCTTCACCCGCTCAGTATCACCGGGGGCTGGCAGCTCGTTCAGTTTATGGCGCGCATTCACCGCCCAGCGGGCCTGGTCTATGGAAGCCGCTTTCAGGCCCTGATCGGCCAATCGCACCAGGTAGGCTTCCAGGGTCTCCGGACGGCAGGGAAAGGGCTCGCTCCCCGAGGCCAGGCACCAAGCTTCGAAGGCCCGCCAGTTCTTTTCCAGCGCACGCTTTGTTTCGTGCGCCTTGGAGGCGGCGCGAAACTCCCTGACCCGCCCCCGCATGACGGACGGAGGCGATTCGATTTTCTGTAGAGGATGCTTCATGCGGCCTGCTCATAAGCGGCGCGTGACCACTAGGTTGCGATAACTGCCATTACCGTAACTTAGCTTCATACACTCCCGCAAGGGAAACATTTCAATCCCATAAGGGAAAACCCAGAATAACGCGGGCGCTCAGATGAACCGGCAGGCTGAAAGCCTCTTGCCGGCACGGCATGGCTTGCTCTTATCCGGGATAGGCAAGGACTTGCGGGAGTTGGTGTCAGCAGCCTGAAACGAAATTTCAGTGTCGCAAAACAGCCGGACACCCTCAAGTCAAGCCCCCCGCCGGCCCAGGCGGCCCACCGCCCGGGAAAATGACTCGCTCACGCGGGACCACATTGATTGAGCGTCCGCAGGCAGGGCAGGCAGCAGCAGCTCCCGCTCGGAAGGGTTGAGCGCCGTATTGGGTGACTGGAATTCACCCAGCTGCTGGCGGGGGGAGTCCGTTTCCGGCTCGCCGCGGCAATTACGCAATCTTGAGACCAGGTTGCGGAAGGCGAGCTCCGTTCCACCGGCCGGAACGGCGGAGATCGGCGTCCGGCGCGACGCGAATATGTCAGCGAGCAATTCCAGCAGTTGGCTTCCAGCCGATTCACTCGGGATAGAATCCCACAGGCGCACGCCCTTGGGGAGTGCCGGCCTCGCCAGCCCTTTTTTGTAAAGATGGACGATCGGAATCTCCGGATGGCGGCTCCACTCCCGGGCCAGGTCCTGCACGAGGGCCTTGTTGTCCCGCTGCTGCCTCCAAACGATCACGCCAACGTCATTCCGCCTCAGCAACTCGCGTACCTTCAGCGGCCCTTTTGCATGCACGCAGTGGTATCCGGAATTCTGCAGCTGGGTGAGCAGAGCGCGAGGGGTGGTGTGTTCGTCTATTAGGAGAATGGAGTTAGGCATGTGTTTTCCTTAAGGAGACATAATCTTGCTTGCATTTAAGCAAGATCAGCCTGCAACCCGGCACCCTTTATTCTCAAGGCCGACGCTTTTTGATCAGATGAAAATAACCAACCGCTTGAACGGGTCCGCCATCCTTGGGCGGGGGTTCGGCATCCAGCCGCGATTTTATGGTATATAAATTTTCGAAAAATTAAAACCGACTCTCATCCTTCCCCGTGTCCGTATTTGCCGCCATGCCGAAGCTCTCCTTCCAATACGTGCGCCAGGAAGCTGTGGAGACCCTGTCTGCTTTTCTGGAGCGCCGGTTCCGCTATCACACGCGCGCCGAGTGGGAATCGTTGGTCGCCAAGGGGTTTGTGAAGGTAAACGGAAAAAAGGTTTCCCCGCGCCATATATTGCAGACCCGGCACAAAATTGTGTATGAGAGGCCGCCTTTCCCGGAGCCTGAGGTGGACCGCCGCTTCGAAATCTTATTCGAGGATGATTACCTGTTGGCGGTCGGCAAATCCGGCAACATCCCCACCAGCCCTTCGGGCAAGTATTGGCATAATTGCCTCGTTCACGTGTTGAAACAGGAGCTTGGTCTGGAATGGATACATGCGGTGCACCGCCTGGACCGGGAAACCAGTGGTGTCAATTTGCTGGCCAAGTCAAAGGACGCGGCGCGAATATTAGGGGGAGACTTCCAGCGGGGCGAGGTGGGGAAGACCTACTCAGCGATTCTGCGCGGCCGCCTGGCCGCCCGGGAAATTCATGTTTCCGCGCCCCTCGGAGCCGCCACCGGCGGCGCCATCCGCATCAAGCAGGCGGTGCAGGCGAACGGGCGGGACAGCCGCACCCGCTTCCGTTTGCGCGCCGTACTCCCTGGAGCGAGCCTTGTTCATGCGCTGCCGCTCACCGGCCGTACCCATCAAATCCGTGCCCACGCGGCGTTGCTCGGGCATCCGGTGGCCGGCGACAAGCTCTATGGCGTTCCGGAGGAGGATTTCCTGGCATGGGTTGCCTCCGGGGAGCGCAGTTCCGAGACGAGGCAGCTTCTCCATTCCAGCGAGTTGCGCTTCAGGCATCCGGTCACGAGTAAGCTCATCACCGTGCGCGCGCCGGATTCGGCACTGATGGAACTGTATCTCGAGGGAGACGCCCTCCGTTCAGGCTCCGGCGATGTGGTTCAGGGTTAGGCTGCCGGGCCTTTCCGCGCCCACCCGCACCGTCGCGTTCTTAGCCACCTCGTGAGCCTCCATGTACGCCCTGTATGGCCCGCCCTCGTGCGCCAGATATTGCGTGACGAACTTGTCCTCAAACTCCTCGGATTCGGGAATTTCGTAGAGCCTGCGCGTGGTTTCCCGCACGGACACCTCCAGCAATATGGAGACATCCAGCACCTCGGTGATGTCCGGAACGAACAGCATTTCACCGATCATCAAAAGCACGGATTCCTCACTCACGAACAGCGGCAGATGGGCCTCGAATTCCCGCGGGACGCCTGCGGGCAGCGATTCCACGAACACGCGCGAGCCCGCATGCAGCGGTTCCAGGATTTCCCGGACAAACCAATGGCGGGCGGCCTCCCCCCGCCACCCTGCGCAATCTCCATCAGCAGGTTCCCGGGTTTCCGTTCCCCTCAGCAGCGCTGACATGTCCATCAGGTCCACCACCGGCCAGCCCAGGGATTCCAGGGTGCCCTTCAAATCCACCATGAATTGCGGCAATCCGCACATGGGCGGCCCCCCGATTCCCACCAGGAATGGGGCGGCGCGGTCTTTGCCGCGCCTGCGCAGGATCTCCGCCCCGACCTCCCCCAGTACCCGCGCAGAGCCGTCGAACAGGCCGGCAAGGTCGGCAAGCGAACCGATCCTGATCCCCTGTTCTCCAAATGATTGCCTGGCGGTGCGGTACGCAAATTTCAGCTTCTCCGCCTCGAGCCATTTTTGCAGGTGCGGATCGTCGGTGATCCAAAGGGTGCGCCCGGATTTCAGTTCCGGATGCGCCTTTTCCGACTCGTCCGTGGGAGGGATGGCGCCATGCAGGAACTCGACACGTGGATGCTGAAAGTTCTCACGGGAGAGGTCCTGGTTCCGATTGGTGGAAAACAGGAAGATTTGGTAATTACTGTCCAGCAGGTAGCAGACGAGTTGGGCTATTTCCTCCTGCCTCGCGCGCGATTCATCGCTGCCCGCGATATCCAGGGAAACGGACGTCAACTCGCTGATATCAAACATAGTCTTATAATGCTCGCGCCCTGGGCGCGCGGCCCCAAAAACCCGATTGCCGGAGGTTTGCTGATATGAAACCCGCCGCAAGGTATTTGACCCTAATCCTTTTCTTGCTGTTCTGGCTGCCGGCCGCCGCCCACGCACAAATTGAGGGGCGCTACGAAATTATCGGCGCCGTGCCCAAGCCCCACTCCCTTGCGGTGGTGCAGTTCGACGAATACCTGAACTTCACCTGTCCCCATTGTAACAACTTCCGCAAGGCCGCCAAACCCCTCAAAAAGAAATATGGCAAGCGGCTGAAAGTCACCTATCTTCCGATACTTTTCCGCGGCCAGGCCGATGGTCCGCTGCGCCTGTTTTATATTGCCCAGTCAGCGGGCCGCACGGAAGAAATCAAGAACCTCATTTTCGATGCCGCTTTCAACTCCGGAGTCAATATTTACGATCCGGCGGTGGTGAGCTACCTGGCGCGCTCCTCGGGCCTTGGCGAGAAATTCCGCAAGGAAGTCAATGCGGAGTGGGTCACGCGAAAGGTCATCGCCGCCCAGCGCCGCGCATCCGAAGACGGCGTGCGGGTAACGCCCACGGTGGTGCTCCAGCGCGCCCTGCTGACCTCGCCGCAAACAGGCATGCAGGCCTATGTGGGAAATCTGGACCACATTATCGCGCAACTGCTGCGCGACTGACCTTCCGTCCCACCAGAGCACAGGCGGCAAAGCGATGCGCCTCTCCCGCATGCACCTGTCGCACACCAGGCGCCGGCCGAAAAGCTCCGCCTTGGCGGGAGGCCCGGCTACAGCACGATTTTGTAGATTTCGGAGCCGACGAAGAGCTCCAGCAGGTCGGAGTCCACATGGTCAGCCTTGGACTCTTCCTGCAGAATATACAGCGCCCGCTCCGCCGGCATGGCCTTCTTATAGGGGCGGTCGCTCGCGGTGAGGGCGTCGAAGATGTCCGCAATGGTCATCATCTTCGCCTGGATGGGTATCTCCTGGGCTTTGAGCTTGTTCGGATATCCGGTGCCGTCCAGTTTCTCATGGTGGGCATAGGCGATCTCCGGCACCCGCCGCAGATTGGGCGTCCACGGGATCGTGGTGAGGAATTTATAAGTGTGGGTGACGTGGGACTCGATTTCCTTGCGGTCATTCTCGTTTAGCGAACCCCTGGGCACCGACAGCGAAACCAGTTCCCTCTCGTTCAGATACGGAATCCGGCTCCCTTCCCAGTTGCGGAAAATTTTGGTGGCAATTTCATTGAGCCGCTCAAAACCGCCCTGCGCCAGCACGGTAGGCTCATTGCACTGCATGATGAAGTTCAGATATTCCTCGACTTCCGCCAGTGCCTCCTGACGCTCCTTTTCCGTCTCACCCACCAGCGCCTTCTGCTTTTCCCCTGCGGCTCCACCGCTCAGGTATTCAATCTGTTTTTGCCGGAACTCCGCATCCACCGTGCGCCGGATTACCTCGAACCGGTCCTGCACCGCTTGCGACTCATAGGGATACAGCTTCTTCGCCTTGACCAGCACGTGCTCCCGCACGCCGATCTTTCCAAAATCGTGCAACAGGGAGGCGTAGCGGATTTCCTGCACCATCTCCTCGCTGAAGGAGACATCCTTGAACTTCCCCTTCTTCAACCGGTCCACCTGCCCGGTCAACGCCACCGTAAGGTCCGCCACCCGCTGGGAATGGCCGGAAGTGGTGGGGTCCCGCGATTCAATGGCCTTCACGCTGGCGGCGATGAACCCATCGAACAGCCCCTTGATCGAATTTACCAACTGGGTGTTTTGAATGGCGATGGAGGCCTGGGATGCAATGGACATGGCAATACCAATGTCATGCTCCGTAAACGGCTGTATGTGCTGTACGCAGGTCTCCGGATCTTCCAGCCGAATACTGGGATCCGTCTTCCGGTTGATGAGCTGAATCACCCCGATCGTCTCGCCCCGATAATTCGCCATCGGCACCGTGAGCATGGACATGGTGCGGTAATCGGTGATGGCGTCAAAGTCCTTACCGCCCCAGCCATAGGGCTTTTTGGGATCGAGGTAATACACGTCCTCAAAATTCAACGGCTCCTGGTTGAGCGCCACGTAGCCGTAAATGGAAGACGGGGAGATGTTCACCAGTATTGACTTGAAGGGGAGGTTCTTCGAGTCGTTCTGCGCCACCTGAAAGCGCATCTTCTTGTTTTTGAAATATTCGTTGTCGTCCACGGGAATCGTCGAGTCCGCTTCGATCAGATACAAGGTGCCGGCATCCGCCCATGTCATTTCCCGGGAGCGTGACACGATCAGGTCCAGCAGCTTGTTGAGGTCCTTCTCAGTGGAAAGCGCACTGCCGATTTCATTGAGCGAATCCAGGTCCTTGCGTTTCTTCAGGTCTTCCTCGCGCAAGTGGCCGACGTTTCGGTCGTACTTCAACTCCTCGATGAATTTGTTGATCTTGTAACTCCACAGCCCCGCCGGCGTGTCATTGCTAAGCACCTCGATGCCGCGGTTCGTCGCGAAGGGTATGTTGGACAGGTCTTCCCTGTTGGTGAGCAACAGCGTCTTGCCCGGATACTCGGTGCCGTCACCGGTGAAATAATGGTTTTTCGTAAACTCCGACAAGTCCTCCATTTCGGCGACCAGAATCACCGGCTCCTCGCGGATGCGCTTGAGCAGGTTTTCCTTCAGCCGCCCGTATGTCTGAATTTCTACGGGCACCTTGTACAGGGCCTGGCATTGCTCCGCCAGCTTCGCGAGCCGTTTGGGAATGATCGCCGTGACGGCGCCCGCCTCCGCGGCGATTTCATCCCTGGCCGTAGGTTGCTTGCGCGCCTTTGTTTTGCTTGCTGGCATGCCGGATAGACTGGATGAATAAGCCGATTAATCTATCGGCATCTATTTCGGTTGGTATCGCTGAAGGCGATTCGGCGGTCCAAAATTCGCGTCCAGTTTCCCCTCCGGCGCGTTTATCTTGGGACCTATAAATACAAACGCCAAAACCTGCCGAACGTTAGGAATCGTCCGTTCGATGCGTCAGTCCCGGGGAACACCGCGCGAACGGGAGCATGATCCTCGTCAACGTAAATATCAAGAACTGGATTCCATGGCCCCGGGAGCCTTCCGTAGCCTGACCATAGAGCCTTGAAATTTAGCAGGGTTTCCAGAGAAAAGGAACAACATTCAGGAACAACGGTACTCGCGTGGCCAGTTTCTGCCAGCCCGAATTTTGTATTTTCCGGCCCTTCGCCCGCGATTTCCCGGAACACAACGCGATTGACACCTGCGCGAGAAAACCCAATGCTTTTTCACCTGACATATATAAGCTACCCGTAGTGGCTCCTGTACATGCCACGGATGTCCAAGGCTCCCGCTTTCGCCCTGGCGCATGGAACGCCTAAACCGCCATCACGGAAAATCACCGCAAGCCCACCTTCCTTCCATGAATTCTCACGACGACCACGCCCGCAAAATAAAGGCTCTTGAGGCCAAGCTCGCCAAGCTGGGCGGCCAGGGCGCACGCCGCAAGGACGGCCTGTCCTTGCAACACCAGCTCAACAAAAATCTGATCTTGCTGGCCCAAGAGCGGGCCCTGGAAGTGGAGCGAGTGAACCAATTGCTCAAGGAGAAGGTAGACGAGGTCAGGAGCAGCAAGGAGCGCATGGCCGTCACCATTCATGATCTCAAGGTGCCGGTGACCATTTCTCTGCTTAACCTCGAGTTGGCCGGATTGGAGTCCGACCCCAAGGAGCAGGAGGATTACCTGACCGCCGTCAGGCGGGAGCTCGAGTTCCTGCTTGATACGATTGCCAACATGCTGGATCTCGAACAGCAGGAAGCCGGGGACGTCCACCTCACTTTTCAGAAACTCGACCTGCATGAGATCGTCAACTCTGTGCTTGGACGGATGCAGGTCATCATCAAGGACAAACCGCGTCTCACCATCGCCAACAAACTGCCGGCCCGCCTGCCGAAAATCGAAGGCAACCGCCACAAGCTGATTCGCGTATTCAGCAACCTGATTTCGAATTCCATAAAGTATACGGAGAGCGGCTCCATTACGGTCGGCAGAAAACCGGACAGAAAGGGGAACACGCTCACCGTCTTCGTCAAGGATACCGGGCAGGGCATCGAGCCCGACCGGCTCTCCACGCTTTTCGACTTTTTCCAGGGTGACAGTTACCGGCAGGACTCCTCGGGCGTGGGCCTGGCGCTCGTCAAGCAGGTGCTCGCGGCCCATCACGGGAACGTATGGATTGAGAGCAAGCGCGGCAAGGGAACCTCCGTCTTCCTGCGACTTCCCGTGAAAGGGCAGTCTCGATAATGGTGAAAAGCGTCCAGTCGGCACGAGTATTTGCCAAGAAATTCCACATGGATGGGAGGGTCTCGGATAAGTGTGGAGCCAATTAAAGACACATAATAACGTCTACGATTGATGCAACAAACTCGAATTCGGACCATTCGGATTTGTTTGGCGTATAATGTGCTTGAAAGCCGGAGGGTGCGTGCACCCCACCGGCAGCCGCCCGTGGCGGCGCGGATTGACAGAGTTTCGGCGACAATTTATGATATTGATGGGCTTTAGGATGAACCGGAACCTGCAAAAGAGGATGTTGCATGTCTGAGTCGAAAATATTTCCAATGCTGCCCATGAGGGATATCGTGGTCTTTCCTCACATGACCACGCCGTTTTTTATCGGGCGCAGGCAGTCCATGGAGGCGCTTGAATCCGCACTCGCCGCCGACCGCACGGTATTCGTGATCGCCCAAAAGGACCCCATGGTGGAAAAGCCCACCCCGGAAGACCTTTTCGAAATTGGCACGGTCGGAAACATTTTGCAGATCATGAGGCTTCCCAACGGCACCATCAAGGCGCTGTTCGAAGCCAAATTCCGCGGCAGGCTGCTGGAGGCGGACCTGGAGGGTTCGTCCTACAGCGCGACGGTCGAAGTTATTGAAGAGAGCGCCGACAACGATGCGGAGCTTGTGGCCCTCGCCAAGACCGCCCGCGCGGAACTCGAGCCTTATTTGAAGGAAATCAAGAAGAACTCCGAGAGTATTGACCAGCTTTCCCTCAACACTACCGAGCCCCACCAGTTGGCCGACCGCGTGGCGCCGCTGCTGAACCTCGAGCTGCTGAAGAAGCAGGAGCTGCTGGAAACCCTGGATCCCAAGGTGCGCCTGGAGCGGGTGTTCGAGCGCATGCTGGAAGAGGCGGAAATCAAAAAGCTGGAAAAGAAGCTGAAGGAACGGGTGCAGGGCCAGATCGGCAGAACCCAGAAGGAGTACTATCTCAACGAACAGATCAAGGCGATCCAGAAGGAGTTGGGAACCGGCGAGGACGGCAAGGCCGAAATCGAGGAATACGAGAAGCAGATCGAGGAAACCAAGATGAGCGAGGAGGCCGCGGACGTCGCCAAGAAGGAGTTGAAAAAGCTCAAGCTGATGTCACCCATGTCCGCCGAGGCCAACGTCGTCCGCAATTACCTTGACGCCCTGCTGGGCATGCCCTGGGGCGTCAAGACGAAAGACAACCTCGATCTGGCCCGCTCCGAAGCGATACTCGACGAAGACCACTACGGGCTCGAGAAGGTGAAGGAGCGGATCATCGAATTCCTCGCCGTGGCCAAGAAGATCGGCAAAATAAAAGGCCCGATCATCTGTCTGGTGGGCCCCCCCGGAGTCGGCAAGACCTCGCTGGCCCGCTCCGTGGCCCGCGCCCTGGGGCGTAATTTCGAACGGATGAGTCTGGGCGGCATCCGCGATGAGGCGGAAATCAGGGGCCACCGGCGCACTTATATCGGCGCGCTGCCGGGCAAGATCATCCACGCCCTCAAGAAGGCCAAGAGCGACAATCCGCTGATGCTGCTGGACGAGGTGGACAAAATGACCTATGGCGCCATGGGCGACCCCGCCGCGGCCCTGCTGGAGGTGCTGGACCCGGAGCAGAACAACACCTTCATGGATCATTACCTCGAGGTGGAGTACGACCTGTCCGACGTGCTGTTTTTCTGCACCGCCAACAACGCGGAAGGCATCCCACCCGCCCTGCTGGACAGGATGGAACTCATCAATCTGCCGGGCTATACGGAGCTTGAGAAGGAAAACATCGCCCTGCAGCATCTGGTGGAAAAGCAGCGCGAAGAGAACGGACTGGAAAAATCCCAGATCCACATCCGCCGCGACTCCATCGTCGAGATCATCCAGCGCTATACCCGCGAGGCGGGGGTGCGCAACCTGGAGCGCGAACTGGGCAAGGTCTGCCGCAAGGTGGCTACCCAACTGGTGAAGAAGCCCTCCACCAAGAGCATCACCGTTACCCCGAAACGCATCCACGACTTTCTCGGCGTGCCCCGCTTCAAGCACGACGTGGTGGAGGGGAAGAACGAGGTGGGCGTGACCACCGGTATGTCCTGGACGCCCGCCGGAGGCGAATTGCTGTTTATCGAAGTCACGCTGATGCACGGCACGGGCCGCCTCCAGATCACCGGCCGCCTCGGTGACGTGATGAAGGAGTCGGTGCAGGCGGCCATGAGTTTCGTCCGCTCCAACGCCAACGAGCTTGGAATTTATTCCGACGCCTTCAAGAGGAACGACGTCCATATCCACTTCCCCGAGGGCGCCATCCCCAAGGATGGGCCTTCGGCCGGCGTGGCCATCGCAACCTCCCTGGTCAGCGCATTTACCCGCATTCCGGTACGCAAACCGGTCGCCATGACCGGCGAGATCACCCTGCACGGAAAAGTGCTCCAGATCGGCGGACTGAAGGAAAAGCTGCTGGCCGCAAAGCGGGGTCTGATCGAACAGGCGCTCATTCCCGTGGACAACGAAAAAGACCTCACCGAGATTCCGGTCGAGATCAAGAAGGGGCTCAAGATCACCCCGATCAGGCACGCTATCGATATGCTCAACATCGCCCTGGAGCACGTTCCCGAGCCGGTGGCCGATCCCGGACCCGACCCGGATCCGAAATCCGGCCTCGACGAGGACATCATTCAGCCCTCCACGGGCGTGAACGACATTACACCTTCCGTGTATACGCGGCCCTCCTGATCCACAAGTCTGAATGGCAGCCCTTCCCCCACGCCTTCGCGGGCGCGGGGAGGGGCCTGTCCGTAAATCCCGGCTTTCCCCCGCTCACGCCCCACGGTGCAAAACCCCACCGCCCGTCCGAACCGCCCGGCATTGATCATGCCTCCCCCGGCGAAATTTCCCTATTTCCCCGCCGTTATGATAGAACCGCACCCCGCGGGGCACATTCCCGTCATTCACGGCAACGAATGGCCATTTGACGCCTTTTGAACGGGCATTCCGGGCAGGAATCGGTCTCCTGTGCTTCCGCCGCGTCTGCTTATTGAATTCCCATGGCCCGATCCTCCATTCTCTGGCCCGGCCTCGCATCCGCACTCGCCAACGTATTCTTTGGCATGACAGTGGTGGCCACGCGCTATGTCGTCCCTGAGACCGACCCCCTGACCCTGGCCTTCCTGCGCAACGCCATCGCCACCATCACCTTGCTGCCTCTGCTGGCATTCGCGGGGAACACAGGCGTGCGGCGTGCGGACCTGTTGCCCATCGTCGCGTTGGGGGCCGCACAGTTCGGCGTATTTCCCTTTACCTTCACCACCGCCCTGAAATTCACCCTGGCATCGCGGGGCGCCCTGGTGTTCGCCCTGGTTCCCATCCTCACGCTCGGCCTGGCCGCCCTGCGCAGGGTGGAGCCCTTCACCCGCCTCAAGCTCCTGGGAGCGCTGCTGGCACTGTCCGGGGTGCTGCTGTCCGTGGGAAACCGGGCGCTGTTTCCGGCCGGGGGGGAAGGCTCGCTGATCGGCGAGTTGTTCATGTTCGTCACGGTGCTGGTGGGCGCGAGCTACAACGTGCTTTCCCGCCCCTACCTGCAGCGGTACCCGGCCCGCCTGCTGATCGTGTATTTCATGGCCGCCGGCACCCTGTTCCTGGCGCCCTTCGCGGCGGTGCAAATGGCGATAGAAGGCTTTCCCGCCTTCACCCGCTTCGAGTGGCTGCTGGTGCTGTTCGTAGGCACCTTCGGAGGCTCCATCGGCTATCTGCTTTACGTGTGGGCCCTGGAAAAGGGCACCCCGGCCCGGGCGGCCGTGTTCGTGCCCCTAAATCCCGTCACGGCCACGGTTCTCGCCGCGGCGCTGCTGCGCGAGGAACTCACCCTGTTCTTCCTGCTGGGTCTGACCTGCGTGGTGACCGGCATCCTGCTCACCAACCACCCACGGGCGCAAAGCGAACCCGCCTCCCCACTCCGCTCCGGAGCGGGAGAGCAATGACCTCAACGGCGGCAAGGGTTTTCGCCCCCAGCCGCCGCGATTGTTGTGCTTTGCACTTGCCGGCGCGGTGCTAGGCTTTGGCGTAGGCCAGGTAGGTCTGCCAGATGGGGTGGGCGCTGCTTCTGTGGAACGCCTGGGAAAACTGGGGCAGCCAGCGCGGCTCTTTGGGCTCGTTGAGCAGCCTGTAGTTGAGCGAGTGCAGGGGCTTGTTCCCTTTTTTCAGGTTGCAGCGCATGCAGGAGGTGACCACGTTGGTCCAGGACGTTTTCCCGCCCTTGCTGCGCGGAACGATATGGTCATAGGTAAGCTTATTGGCCGGATAGTGGCGGTGGCAGTACTGGCAGGTGTAATTGTCCCGGGAAAACAGGTTCTGCCGGGAAAACTTGACCCGCCGCGGAATCGGCTTCAGGTACCGCGTCAACTTGATGACCGCCGGCAGCTTCAAGGTCAGCGAAGGGCTGTGGATTTCCAGGTGGTAAGCCTCCAACACCTCCACCTTGCCCAGCAGCACCAGGGTGATGGCCTTCTTCCAGGAAATCACCCTAATCGGTTCGAAGCCGGCGGAAAGCAACAAAGTATTTTCCATGCCGCATCCTATCCGCTAATCCGTTTGTCACGGCCTTCCCAGAACCGCTCCCGCAGCACATATTTTTGTACTTTTCCCGTGGAGGTGCGCGGCAGCGTGTCGAAAATCACCCCCTTGGGCGCCTTGAAGTGCGCCAGGTTGTCCCTGCTGTAAGCGATGATCTCTTCCTCGCTCACCTCCACCCCTTCCTTGGGGGTGATGAAGGCGATGGGCACCTCGCCCCATTTTTCATCCGGCTTGGCCACCACCGCCACGTCCTGCACCGCGGGGTGGGTATACAACATGTTCTCCACCTCGATGGTGGAGATGTTTTCCCCGCCGCTGATGATGATGTCCTTGGCGCGGTCCTTCAACTCGATGTAGCCGTCCGGATGCGTCACCCCCAGGTCTCCGCTGTGGAACCAGCCGCTGCGAAAGGCTTCCGCGCTGGCCTCGGGATTCTTGAAATATCCCTTCATCACGATGTTGCCCCGCATGCACACCTCTCCCATGGTCTGTCCGTCCGCCGGCACGGGCCTGTCCTGCTCGTCCAGCACCCGCAGGTCCTCGGACAGGATGTAGGGCACCCCCTGGCGGGCCATCAGCCCGGCCAGCTCGTCCACCTGCGCGTCCTTCCAGCCGGGCTGGATTTCGCAGACCGTGGTCGGGCCATAGGTTTCCGTCAGGCCGTATACGTGGATCACGTCCACGTTCAGCGCCATCATGCCTTTGATGACCGACGGCGAGGGCGGCGCCGCGGCGGTGGAAACCTTCACCCGGTGCGGAAATTCGCTGACGCCGGCCTCCGCGGCCCCGTCCACAATCATTTTCAGCACCACCGGCGCGCCGCAGAAGTGCGTCACCTGCCGCTCGATGATGGTCTTGATCACCTCCGCCGGGTCCACCCCGCGCAGACACACGTGGGTCGCTCCCATGGCCGTGACGCCCCAGGTGTAGCACCAGCCGTTGCAGTGAAACATGGGCAGCGTCCACAGGTACACGGCCTCCGGGCCCATGTTCATTTCCAGCAGGTTGCACACGGCGTTCAGGTAGGCGCTGCGATGGGTGTACATGACGCCCTTGGGGCTGCCCGTGGTGCCGCTGGTGTAATTGATGGTGATGAGGTCGTTCTCATCCTCCGGCATGATTCCCGGATCGTCGGTGGACGCGGAAGCAAGGAATGCCTCATAATCAAGCGCCCCCTCCGGCTCCCAGCCGGCCTTGCCATCCTGCTCGTGAACCACGATGAACTGCCGGATGCGCTTCAACTCACCGTGTACCTCCTCAATCACGGGCAGCCATTCCCAGTCCACGATCATCACGTCGGATTCCGAATGGTTGACGATGAAGGCGATCTCCCTGGGACTGAGGCGCGTGTTGATGGCCACCAGCACGCCGCCCGCCATGTGCACCCCGAAAGTTGCCTCCAGGTGAGGCGGGGTGTTGGGCGCCAGCAATGCCACCTTATCGCCCCTGCCGATTCCCAGCTTTGCCAGGCCGTTGGCCTGGCGGCAGGCGCGCTCGTAGAACTCCGCGTAGGTGGTCTGCCGCGCTCCGTAGATCACAGCGGGCTTGCCGGGATAGACCCGCGCATTCCGGCGCAGGAAGGATTGCGGCGTGAGCGGCGTGTAGTTGCTCGTACTCTCCATGGCCCCTGCCAAAGTGTTCCTAAATGGCTGTGTTCCTAAACGACATTTTCC
>CBDUSX010000025.1:0-18622 GCA_965369935.1 uncultured bacterium | reverse complement strand
CCGGAATGGGAGAGCCAGGCCCGACAGAGCCCGGAACGGGTGCCTTGCCCGGGCGCCGGGAACATCTGTGGCTGTTTCCCAAATCCGCGCGGGATCAATTGAGCGCCGATTTTCATTTGCGGGAATTCCGCTGCCGTTGCAATGCCGGCCGCTGCCACATGATTTTGGTGCATCCGCGGCTGGTGGAATGCCTGCAAGCGTTGCGCGAGCAACTGGCCCGGCCGCTCATTCTTACCTCCGGGTACCGCTGCAACTCTTACAATAAGATTATCGGAGGGCGGCCCCGCTCCTACCACACCCGCGGCATGGCGGCGGACGTGATGTGCCAGGACCTGGCGCAACTGGAGGAGCTTGCACAGGCGGCCGCGGAACATCCGGCCGTAGGCGGGCTGGGAAGATACCCTCTGCGGCGCTTCGTCCATCTCGATGTGCGGCCCCGCAGGGACGCGGGGCTTCCCGTGACCTGGAGCGAATGACATGAACGAACCCGAGCGCGAGGGCCCGGCTGCCCCGGAATGCTCCGGCAGAACGGATCAGCAGGAATCGATCATCGACTATCTGACGGTGCCGTCCCACCCCCCCTCCGCCATGCCGTCACGGTCGGAATCGGCCGCGGTGGCATGGACGGAGGGAGATGGCAACGTCTAGCACGGGCCGGGGAAAGCGTGGCGCCATTGGCTGGACCGCCGTGACCACCCTGGCCGGCTATGGGCTCAGCGAAGCGGAAATCCGGGTCAAGCTCAAGCTGCCCGCGGAATTCTCCACCAGCCAGCGCGAAGCCTTTGACGCCGCCTTCAGGGAAGGGCGGCTACTGGGCAGCGCGGAAATGAAAGAGGCCCAACACAAGGCGGCCATCAACGGGCAGATCAGCGCCCAGTCGCGGGTGTTGCACCTGCTGGAGGATGAGTCCGACGAGACGGAAATCCGGGTGGTGCAGAAAATATTTGGAACGGATGACGAAGAAAGTTAAGGATCTGGATATCTGGTTCTATCCCCATCAACTTTCTGTCTTCGGATCAGGGCACCGCAACGTGGTCTACGTCAAGGGCCGCCGGGCGGGAGGCACCGTGGGGGCGGTGAACCGGCTGATCCAAATTGCTCATGATCGTGACAAGCCCGGCAGCCGCCATCTGTGGGTGGACACCGTCCACCGCAACATGGAGCGCTACGTCCGCCGTCTCTTCGAGCCCCGGCTGAGTGGCACCAAGTACAAGTGGCGCAGCTCCACCGGGACGCTGCACTTCCAGGGCGGCGCCTACTGCGATTTCGGCTCCGCTCAGAAGCCGGAGAGTCTGGCCGGCTTCGGCTACGACTACATCTGGCTCAACGAGGCGGGAATCATTCTGCGCGACGAGCGGATTTATTACGAATTTTTACAGCCCATGATGCTGGAAGCCCGGGGCGCCCAATTTTTTGTAATCGGCTCACCCAAGGGAGGGGGGCTGTTCAAGCGGATGTTCGAGTGGGGGCAGGATGCCGGCAACGACTTGTGGACCAGCTTTCGCCATCCGTCCGCGATCAATCCCATGCTCAATCCGCAGGAGCTGGAATACATGAAAGATCACATGCCCGAGCGCACCTACCGGCAGGAAATCCTGGCGGAATTCGTGGAGGGGGAGGGCGCGGTCTTCCGGGGCGTGGAGCGCATGGCGAGGGCCGAGCCCGAGCAGGAAGCGCGGCCCGGCGCCCCCTACGTGATGGGGGTGGACCTGGCCCGCTACCGGGACTACACCGTGGTCTGGGTGGGGCGGGCCGATACCTGCGCCGGAGTGTATTGCGACCGCTTCCGCAGAATCCCCTGGCCAGGCCAGGTGGAGCGCATCGCGGCCATCTCCCGCCGCTTCGGTTTTGCGCCCATTTACGTGGACGCCACCGGCGTGGGCGATCCCATCGCGGAGGACCTCAAGTTTGGGGGACTGCCCGTAGAGGCGGTGGTGCTGACCGCGTCGCGCAAGCAACGGCTGATCGACAGCCTGGCGCTGGCGATTGAGCAGGAGCGGCTGGCGATTATTCCCCATGAGCAGACCTTGCGCGAACTGACGGCCTACGAGCACTCCGTGCTGCCCTCCGGACACAGCCGCACCGCCGCGCCACCGGGGGGACATGACGATTGCGTAATTGCCCTGGCCCTATGTCATTGGGGCATGTCGGCCAGGGGCTCTGAGTTCATTCTAGGATCCAACTTGGTGACCAGTGAATCCGATTGGTAAATCATTTGTTTGGCTGAAACAGGCGCTGTTCGCACGCCACGCCGGGGAAACTCGCACCGGCGACAGGGTCGATGAGCGCGAGGCGCCGTTTACCGGCGAAATCGCGTGGGCCGACGGGCTGTTTTTCAGCTCGGTGCCCATGGAGCGATGGAACCCGGACGAACTGATCTGGAGAAAAGGATTCCGCATCTACCGCAAGATGCTCCTCGACGATCAGGTCAGGGCGCTGATCTCTCTCAAGCAGGCCGTGATCGCTTCCCGGAAATGGCATTTCGAGCCGGCCGACGATTCGCCGCCTCAGCACGAGTGCGCCGCATTCTTCAGCTTCCTGCTGGAAAAGCACTTGCGGGGCTCGGTGAGCCAGGTTTTCCGGAACATCCTGACCAGCCAGGCCTTCGGGTTTAGCCTGCTGGAGAAGATTTACGAGACCGTTTCCTGGCGGGACAAGGTGTTGTGGGGCGTTGGGGGGCTGAAGCTCCGGCCGGCGGACACATTTTCCTTCGAGACGGACGCCCACGGCAACCTGACCGGGCTCATTCAGCAGCAGGGGGCGGTCCGGGCCGAGCTACCCCGCGAACGGTTCATCCTGCACGTCAACAAGCCCGAAGTGCATCCTCAGTTTGGGGAGTCCGACCTGCGGGAATGCCACCGCCACTGGTGGGCCAAGGACAACATTCTCAAGTTCTGGAACATCTACCTGGAAAGAATGGCCGCCGGATTCATCCACGGGCGCATCACCGGGCCGCTCACGCCCGCGGAGCGGGACGAGTTGAAGCAAGTCATGCGCAACCTGAATTCGCAGACCTCCATCATCACGCCTTCCACGGTGGAGTTGCAGATGGTCTCCGCACCCTCCACCGACGCCTTCGAGCGCGCCGTGGCCTCGCGCGACAAGGCCATCGCCAAGGCGCTGCTGGTGCCCAACCTGCTCGGCTTCTCGGAGCAGGGCAAGGCGGGCAGCTTCAGCCAGAGCAAGACCCAACTCGAGACATTCTTCTTTGTGCTCAACAGCATCGCGGAATCCGTCTCGGACGTGCTCAACGAGCAGCTGTTCAGGGAACTGGCGCGCTGGAACTTCGGCCTGGACGAGGCCCCCGCCTTCACCTTCGATCCCCTTACCGACTCCCAGAAGCGGGAACTTGCCCGCACCTGGATGGACGCGGTGAAGGGCGGGGCGGTGACTCAGTCCACAGCCGATGAAGCGCGCACCAGGGAACTGCTCGGATATCCAGCGCTGGCGGGCCAATTCCGGGCCTGAGGGGCGGTTGCCTCCGGCCGGGGGTGTCCTCTCATTCGACCATCTTCACAACGCACAGAAAGGCACCATGCCAAAACACACCATACCCGGGTATCGCATCGAGGCGGAAATCTTCAGCACCGGCACCTGGAACGATGAGACCTTTTCGCGCGAAGACCTCGAGGAAATCGCCGTCAACTTCAAGCGCCTCAAACCCCACCTCAAGCCGCCGCTGAAATTCGGCCATGACGAGCACCAGACCCTGCTCGGACAATCTGACGGCGATCCGGCGTTGGGCTGGGTGGAGCAACTGCGGGTGGTAGGCGACAGGCTGTTGGCCACCTTTGTGGGTGTGCCGGAGGTTGTTCACGAGGCCATTAAGTCCCAGCGCTACCGCCGCGTGTCCGCGGAGTTGTACTTCAACCTGCGCCGGAACGGGCAGCGCCTGGGCAAAGCGTTAAAGGCCGTCGCCCTGCTGGGAGCCGATCTGCCTGCCGTCACCAACCTGGAGGATCTGTCGGCCTTCCTGATCGATCGGCCGCAACACGGCCTTCAGGTTGGTGACACCCGGGCGTACGTCTCTCTCCTGTCCGGCGCCGGCATTACACCCCTCAACGAGGAGCACCAGCAAATGAGCGACAACACAAACATGGAACACCTGGAGGCGGAACTGGAAGAATTGCGCGCCTACAAGGCCGGGCAGGAATCCCGGCGGGAGGACGACCTGAGGCAGCGCAGACACGGGGCCTTCGGTACAGCGCGCGAAAACGCCCTGGCATTTTGCGAGCAGCAGCGCGACGCCGGCCGGCTGGCACCCCATTTCATGGAGCGGCTGATGCAGGAGGTGGACCACCAGGTCCAGACCTTCAGCGAAGGCTCGGAACTGAAGGTGTCCTTCGGCTGGGTGCGGGACTTCGTCACTGCCTGCGCGCCCGCGCTGCCTCAGGGCGAGCTGGCCCATTCCGCAACCGGCGCCTTCGCCGATCCGGCCGAGCCGGACAACCCTTCGGACATGCTGGCCTCCCTGGCCTCCGCCAAGATGGTGGAGATGAACCTCACCTATGGCCAGGCGGCGGAGTATGTCCTGAAAACGAATCCCGCGCTGGCCCAAGCCTACCGGGAATATACCCTCAACCCCAGCAAGGGAGAATAAGCATGTCTGTGGAAGGACGAAATTTCACCTGGACCATCGCAGCCGGAGAAAATCTGGACGATTTGACTCCCGGCACCGGAGACCTTTTCAAAGCCGTGGCTCTGGACGACGGAAAGATCGCCGCGAACGGGCTCGAGGCCGGCGGCATCCTGATTTACGGTGGCCGCAACGCCGAACACGTCACCCTGGGCTACCTGGGCGTGATGAAATTCACTGCCGGCGGGGCGGTGACCAAGGGCAAACGCCTTACGGTGACCGCTTCCGGCTACTTCACCGAAGCCGCTTCGGGCAGCTACGTGGTGGGCCGCTGCCTGGATGTGGACGTGGCCTCCGGCGCCATCGGCACGGGCGCTTTCAACTTTTCCAACATCGCCTATATGGGCAATTCCGGGGAGACTGCATAAATGAGTGGATATCTTCAGGGCCGGTCGGTGCACATCGACCACCATCTTTCCAACGTGGCCATCAACTACCGGCCGGCGGGATTTATCGCGGATCAGATTTTTCCCGTCGTGCAGGTGCCCAAGCAGTCGGACACCTACGTCATCTTCGAGCAGTCCGACCTGTTCCGGCGGGAAAACACCAAGCGCTCGCGGGGCGGGGAGGCCAACAAGATTCACTCGCGGGTTTCCAGCGCATCGTTCTACTGCGACAACTACGCGCTGAAAGCCGATGTCACCCTGGAAGACCGGGCCAATGCCGATCCCATTTTCGTTCAGCACTTCGAGGAAGGCCGGGTGATGCGCGTACAGGACGCGCTGTTCCTGGATTGGGAGGTGCGCGCCGCGACCCTGGTCACAAACGCCAGCAACGTGGGTTCTTCCACGGCGGTCGGCTCCGCATGGGACGACTACGTGTCCTCGGATCCCCTGGGCGACCTGTGGACGGGCATTGACAACGTGGAACTGGCCACGGGCTACCGCCCCAACCGGGTGTTGTTTTCCGGCACGGCCTGGCGCCACTTCCGCCGCAACAACAAGGTGATCGACAAGTCCACAAACCCGAACGTCACCGGCGGCGGACTGTATCCCTCTGCCCGCCAGATCGAGGACCTGCTGGAAATGAAGGTCATGGTCGGCAACGCCTGGCAGAACTCCGCCGAAGAAGCGCAGAGCATGAATCTTGCGCAAATCTGGGGCGACCACGTGCTGCTGTATTTTGCGCCCGAGCATCCCAGCATCGAGGCTCCCTCCTTTGGGTATTACTTCCGCTGGGCCGCGCCCGACCTGCCCAACATGCAGGTGGAACGCCATCCCTTCGACAGCAGGCGCCACTGCTCCGAGGTGGAGATTGGCTACTACCAGGACGAAGTGATTACGGCCAAACCTCTGGGGTTCCTGATCACCAACGTGACCTCCAGCACCTGATAGCCTCCCGGGCCCCGCTGGCCCGGCATGAGGATGCCATACAGCCACAGCCCCGCGCGGCCACGGTGCCAAAAGCCGTAGCGCGGGGCCGCGGCAGGAACCGACCTTGCAGAAAGGAGCCGAACATGCTGACGCCGGCGCGCCCCCAGAAGGGCGATCCCTTGTACCAGGAAAAGATGAAGCAGTATCGGCGGGACCTGGAAGACAAAACCCACAATCCCCGTAACTGGGGCATGGTGCATGCGGCGCCTTCCGGCGCAAGTACCAAGGAAGCCCCCGCGCGGGGTGGAAAGGCGTCCGAATAATGGACGTTGTTTCCACATGGAATCCTGCCTCCGGCGGTGGCCCGGTGCCCCAGCGATCGTTGACGATCGACCTGTGGTGCAATGCGGTGGCCGGGGGCTGGGCGCCTTCCGATTTGGAAAGCGGACTGGGCGGCGGCGAGGAGGCGCTGGTGCTGTGGGCGGCGACCCTGGCCGGTAAGGGCCATCGGGTGCGTATTTACCACAATTCACCCTGCCCCGTAGAGAGTTGCGAATATGGTGGTGCGTTCTTCCTGCCTCACGCGAGCTTCGATCCCTTCGAGGATCGGGACGTAATGGTGAGCTGGAAGGCTTCACACCCGTGGCGGCTCGGCGTTCAGGCCGCCGTCCGCATTCACTGGAGCAGCGACATCGAGCCGCCCTGGCCGCCGCATCTGCTGGAGCGCCTGGATGCCTTCGTCGCCATGAGTCCCTATCATCGCGGGGCCATGCCCTGGTTGCCGGAGGACAAGGCCGTCGTCGTTCCGCTGGGCGTGGACCTGGATCACCTGGAACGGCATCGCGCCGAAAGGATTTCCGGCAAGGCCATCTACGCGAGCTCTCCGGATCGCGGTTTGGAGACCCTGCTGCGGGACTGGCCCCGGCTGCTCGCGGCGCATCCTGGGTTGATGTTGGACGTGTGTTACGGCTGGAAGAATTTCATGGCCTGCAGCACCGGCAATCCCGCCGGGCCCGCCTTTCGCGAGGAGATGGAAAGACTGCTGCGGCAGGAGGGCATTACCTATCGGGGTGCCCTTTCCCGGGATGAGATGGCACGAGCCTACTGGGAGGCGGAGTACTGGATGTTGCCTCTCAACCGGGCGGAGAGCGAGCTGTTTTGCCTCAACGCGGCCAAGGCCATGCACTGCGGCGCGATCGGCGTCGTGAACCGCATTGGCGCCCTGCAGGATACCGTCACCCGCTGGATTGACCATCAGGACTTCAGGGACGGAGCATCTGCGATTCAGCAGCAAGGGTCATTTTCCGCCCTTTCCTGGCGGGAGGTGGTCGAAAGGTACTGGTTACCCCTCATCGAGAGCGCCCCATGCATTTTGTGATCTATTGCCCCGGCATGCCCTTCAACGGTGCGACGCTCGCGGAAGGCAAGAGCCTGGGCGGTTCGGAAAGCGCGGCCTGCTACATGGCCAGGGAGCTGGCGCTGCTGGGACACCAGGTGACCGCGTTTACGGGCATAACCGCTGAATCCGCGGGCATCTGGGATGGGGTGCGTTATCTGTCCGCCGGCGCCGTCACGGAGGACACGCCCCTGGGCGCGGATTTCGAATGGTACGCGGCCAGTACGCCTCACGACGTATTGATCATGCAGCGCGTGCCCGATGCCTTCCGGCGCAGGTTCGCCGCGAAGGTCAACCTGTGGTGGAGCCACGACCTGGCCCTGAAGCGGCATCAGCCGCGTCTGGCCGCCCAGCTTTGGAACGTGGACCGGGTGCTGGCCGTGAGCGAGTTTCACAGCGGGCAGATCGCGGAGGTCTACGGCATTCCCGCCTCCCGGATCGTGGTGGTGCCGAATGGCGTGGAGCACAGCCTGTATGCCGCGCTGCCGGCGCCCGGATCGTCTGAGGACGAGGCGGAAGCCCGGCGCAAACGGGAAAGCGGCGTGCTCGTGTATTCCTCCCGCCCGGAACGGGGGCTGGAAGCCCTGGTGAGGCCGGGAGGCCTGATGGAATGCCTGGCGCGGAGCCGCCCCGAACTCAGGCTCAGCGTCGCGGGCTATGACAACACCGCGCCCCACATGCGGCCCTTGTACGAGGTTTTGTGGGGGCGCTGCCGGGAACTGCCGAACGTGGAACTGCTGGGCCCGCTTTCCAAGAAGGAGTTGGCCGATCTGATGCGCTCCGCCTGGCTGCACGTCTATCCCACCACGTTCGAGGAAGTGAGCTGCATCACCGCCATGGAGGCTCAGGCCGCCGGCACCCCCGTGATCACCTCGCGTCTCGCCGCCCTGCCGGAGACGTTGCAGGAGGGCGGCGCGGCCTTGCTGGATCCGGATAGCGGCTCTCTGGTGGAGCAATGCGAGGCGGAAATCCTGGCATTGCATGAGCACCCGGAGCGCTGGAACGACATGCACCGCAAGGCGCTGGTCAAGGCAAAGACATACTCCTGGCGCGCTTCGGCCGAGACGCTCGTGGCCGTGGCCGGGTCCATCCTGGCGGAAAAGAGCAGTGAGCCGGGGCGGCTGGCGCGGCACCTGCTGCGTCATTCGGATATCCTGGCCTGCGAGCATCTTTTGCAGGACGTCCCCCCGGCGCAGGAAGACGCGGTGGCGGCCGTGCGGAGCGAGCTCGACACCCATTACCGCTTTGTGCGGGAGAACGGCTACGGAGAGCACTACGAGGCGTTTGCCCGCTGGCAGAACGAGCGCGGCATTGACCAGGGCCACCGGGACTCCCAGCGGTTGCTGGCCATTCCCCGCTTCCGGGTGGTGGAGGAGCTGGTGGCGCGCCTGCCGCAGGACGCACGCGTACTGGACTATGCCTGTGGACAGGGGCACTTCACCTGCCTGCTGGCGGAGCGCTATCCGGGCATTTCGTTTCAGGGGGTGGATATCGCTCCCGCGGCCATCGAGGTGGGCAGGCGCCATATTGCCGAAAAGGGGCTCGAAAACGTAGCCCTGAGGGCGGGTGATACCTCCTCCCTGGAAGGGCCGTACGATCTGATCCTGGCCTGCGAGATTCTGGAGCATGTCGCCGAGCCGGACGCACTGGCCGACGCGCTGGAGTCCCATCTGGCGCCGGGCGGCAGCCTCTGCTTTACCGTTCCGTACGGTCCCTGGGAGGCGGAGAGCTATGCCAGCGTGCCCTTCCGCACCCACATTCACCATTTCGAGCGGCCGGACCTGCTGGAAATGCTCGGACACAAACCGGACTATCAGGCGGTCTCCGTGCCCGTGCAGTTCACCGCGCAAGGGGAACCCCTTGGGGCCTACCGGGTGACATTCGGGGCAGGAGGCGCGCCGGCGGGCAGGGTGGACTGGGCGCGCAAGCTGAGTGCCCAGGCGCCCAGGGAAACCTTGTCCGTGTGCATGATCTGCACGGACGATGGCAAGACCCTGGCCCGCACCCTGGAAAGCGTGAGCACGTTCGCCGATCAGATTGTTATCGGCATTGACGGCGCGCCGGAGCGGAGCGGACCAGCCTGGGAAATCGCCGACCGTTACGGCGCGGAAAGTTTCTCCGTGAAGAGCCCGCTGGAAATCGGATTCGGTGCAGCAAGAAACCTCACCCTGGAACGGGCCCGCGGCGACTGGGTGCTGTGGATAGACGACGATGAAGTGTTCGAATGGCCCGAGCGCCTGGACAAGTACTTGCGCCCCAACTGCTATGACGCCTATGCGGTGAAGCAGCACCACTACGCCGTGGAACCCGAGGGGCTGATCAAGACGGACTTTCCTTGCCGCATCTTCCGCAACGGGGCTGGATTCAGATTCTTCGGATTCGTGCACGAGCATCCCGAGCTGGAAATCAACCAGGGCGCGGGCCAGGTGCTCCTCCTGCCGGACGTGGCCATCTGTCACAATGGATATGAAACCGAAGAAATTCGCAGAACCCGTTTCCGGCGCAATCTGCCGTTGATGCTCAGGGATCGGGCGGAATTTCCGGAACGCATTCTGGGCAAGTTTCTCTGGATCCGCGATCTGGCCCACCTGAATCGCTATGCCCTGGAGCGCGGTGCGGCGGTTACCCCACAAATGCACGCCCAGGCGGAAGAAGCCGTGGGGCTGTGGCGGGAACTGCTGGAGCAGGGACACCTGCGCATGGCCGTTGACGCGCTGCCCTACTACTCCGAGGCCGTGGAACTGTTGCGGGGAGAAGGCATCCAGTTCGAGCTGGCCATGGGGGCTTCCCTGGCCGGCGTCGGCGATCTGAACGGCCATCCGCCTCCGACGCTGCGGGGCCGCTTCATGAATACGGACGACATCCTGCTGCTGACCGGCAAACTCGCCAAGGACAAGACCAGCATATACGAGGAGAAGTACTTCTGATGCCTTACGCCACAGCCGCGGAATTCGGCGCCCGCTACGTCACCAAGCTCACGGACGCCGAGATTTCCAGCCATTTTCTGCCCTTTGCCTCCACCAGGTTGGACGCCATGCTGGCGCCCTCCTTCACGGTGCCCTTCTCCGACAACAACCTTGCGGCCAAGGACCTGACCATTGATCTGTCCTATCTGCTCATCCTGCAACGCAGCAAGGAGCCGAAGGACCTTCAATCCCTGCAAGAACGGATCGAGGGGCGGATCATCGCGCTCGCCGAGGGCAGGGAAGCCATGATGACCGACAGCGGTGAGGCCATATTTGCAGAATCGGCCCTGGGGGATGTCTGGAGCAGCACCAGCACGGGCAAACCGATCTTTTGTCTGGAGGATCATCTGAGCAGGTGGGCCGGCTGCCCGAAATCGGGTGATTGGACATGATCCGCATGCTGGGGTTGGAGCGCCTGCCCAGGAGCGCCAAGCGGCTGCAGGCCGTGCGTGAGGAGCTGCTTAATTTCAGGGTCTTGCACAACGTTACCGGCAGACGCCTGACTGAGTGGGTGCAACGCAACTTCGCCGCGCGGGGCGCGTTGCTGGAGGATTTTCCCTCCGGATGGCCGCCCCTGGCGCGCGCAACCCTGGCCTCCAGACGCCGCAGAGCAAGGGGCTCCAGCCCGCTCGAGGACTCCGGCGCATTGCGCAAGGGGATGGTGCTGCAAGTCAATGCCCGGCAGGCTCTGCTGGACAATCCGGTGCCCTATGCCGCCCGCCATCAGCTGGGTCTGGGGGTACCGCGCCGCCCGTTTTTTCCCGGTGCCGCGCAGGCCAGGAGGATCGTTCTGCCGCCGGCCCGGCGGTACGTTGAGGAGGCTTTGGGATGATACACGTCAACAGCGTAACCTCGGCTCTGTTTTCTCTGCTTTCCTCTGACTCGGTGCTGGTCTCTTCCGGTTTCACCATTCAGGAGGGTGAGGCGCTGAATCAGGAGACCGCGCACACGCCCTGGGTCGGTATCTACTATGGAGACATGACCATCGATCCCCACACCGTTGGCGGGGACCAGCCCTGGCAGGCCGAGCTGGACATGTTCCTTTACGTTCAGGAAGGCAGCCATCGCTCCGGCAGGGAGGCCACCCGTTTGCTGGCCACGGCCCAGTGCAGGGTGCTGGACGTGCTAAACGCGAACAAAACCATCGGAGATTCCATTCTGATGCTGACAGGCATGGTCGTCTCGCCCTTTCAGAGAGACCTTAAGGACGACACCTGGCTCTTCACCAACGAGATCGCGCTCAAAACCACACTGCGCGCCTAGCACCGGGAAATGCCGCGGCGCACCCGTATCGAATTCAGACGCATGCAATGCCGGCCGCCTCCGCCGCGGCTGACACGTAACACCTTCAATCCATCAGGAGTTCGCACATGGCGTACGGACAATCCGGTCATCTGGCCATCAGCTTTCAGAACAGCTTTGGGGTGAGCAACACCGACTCGCCCTTTTTCGTCCCCCTGGTTTCCGAATCCATATCGGAAACGATCAATCAGATCGTTGAAAACAACATGTACGCCAGGCTGGCCGAGTCGCCGGCCCACGAGGGAACCCACGAGTTCGAGGGCGATATCGCTACGGACGCGCACCCCATCGTGCTGGGCAGTTTCCTGAAGGCCGCGCTGGGCCAGGTCACTTCGACGCCGCAGGATTCGGCATTTTTGCACGAGTTTCTCCCGGCGACCGCCGACTGGGATGAGTTCGCCGCGGTGGGGCCCATGACCATGGAGGTGTTTCGTGACGCCGGCTCCGCCTTTCTCTATTACGACATGCTGGGTTCCGCGCTGTCCCTGGAGATCAATCAGGGAGAATTGCTGTCCGCAACCCTGAGTACGCTGGGCGGCCGGTTCTCCCAGCAGGCGCAATCTTCCACGGATTTTCGGCCCGGCCGCCCCTGGACGTGGGACGTGACCTCCGCGTCCTATGACGATACGGGCATCGCGGACCTGCGTCAGATTTCACTGGTGTTCGACAATCAACTTGCCTCCCAGTTCACGCTGTCCGGCGGCAAGTTCCCCTACCGCATCAAACGCGGTGGGCCTCAGACCGTATCGGTGGAGGGCACGATGCTGTTTCAGGATCAAACCCTCTTCAAGGAATATCAGGCCCAGTCGGAAAAGCGGTTGCATCTCACCTTCGCGGGAGAAACCGTGGCTCAGAGCTACCAGACACAACTCACCGTGGACGTGCCTCGGCTTAGATTCACGGAGTTCGCGCCACAACTGAACGGAGTGGGGCAACTCGAGGTCAGTTTCAGTGGCAAGGGCGTCTACGACGCCACCTCCGGCTATGCCCTGAGAGTCACCCTGACCAACACACAAGCAGCCTACTGATTCATTGGGGATGAGCACCATGGAACTTGATCTGGACTGGCGCAGGGAGAATTCGGCCGTCTGGCCGGAAGTGAGCTTTGAAATCCGGCCTTTGAAGGTGTGGGCGTTTCAGGAACTGCTCGCCCATTGGGAATGCCAAAGCGAAGAACAGCCGGGGGAGCCGGGCGCCATGCGTGTCAGCGCCTCCCAGGGCGTGAAACTGATGGAAGTCGCCCGGCGTATTTTTCCCGACCATGTACGCGGGTTGGACGGAATGACCGCCGTGCGGGACGGCCGCGACTGCGAAGTTACGGTGGACATGCTCTGTGAAGAAACCCAGATGCTGCCCCTGGCCGGAGAAATCGTTTCGCGCCTGGTCGCCATATCGGAAATCGGGAGCAGCGGCGAAAAAAACTGAGAAGGGCGGTGCGCCGCTGGAACCTCGGGTACCCCCTGAGCTCCCAGCCGGCGGTGGGGAGCCGCCCTTGCCAGTATTGGATGAACCTGTATGTATTGTCCCATCAGCCGGAACCCGCCGGTTGGCGCCGCCTGGAATGGCCGGACGGCAAGCCGTTACTGACCCAGTCTTGGCGCTTGGTCACGATATTCCAGGTGATCGGTGACGAACTTGCGCAGATCGCCCAGGAACGGCAGAAACGCAAATCAGGAAGATTGGCATGAATCCGGCTGGAAGAAGGGCGAAAAGCGGGGCAGCGGCAAATTGAATTGCCCGGGACGGATTCGGTGACGCCGTGCCGCAATCCCCCTTGTGTCCCGCGTTATCATTCAGCAAGGCGATAGAATATGGCCAGCATCGAAGAGATTCCACATTGCCGGAAGGAACCTGGAGTTCCCTCATGTATCGGATTGCAGCGGGACGTCCGGGGTGCCCTCTCGGCCATGGCCGTATTGCTAGCCGTCTTTGCAGGGGGCGCTTGTACGCCTCCTCCTCCGGGGGCGTTTCTCCCATACCCGGAAACCGTCTATGCTCCCCATCCATTCCAGGTTGATGCGAGCCTGTCGGAATCGGAATTGCGGGAAATGTACACCGTATCTCCCAACCGGGACCCCGACGGCTTGGGGGTGCTGGACACCATGGAGTTGAACTCTTTCATTACGCTCATGGTGAAGGAGATGGCCCTGGCCAGGGAGGAGCAAAACCGTGCGGCTTATGCCCGGTCGAGTGTTGAGCACCAGGCGGTGATGCAGGAACACGAGGTGTTGTTCAGGGAAAACGTGGTGTTCACCGGTATTTTGCGCAGCGATTTTGCAGAAGGCGCAAAGGCCGACTGGTATCTGCCGGAAGGGGTTTACCTTATTGACGACCGCGGGCGGAAGTTTTTCCCGAAGGACGTGGGGCAGTTGTCCCGCAAGTCGTTTCTGCCCCGGGTGAGAAGCAGCGAATTCGGCAAATTGCACATCGGATATCCAAATATTCTGTTTCCGGGGGACGCGATCCGGGCAGATACTCGCTCCATCACCTTGTATTTCGCCAATCTGCAAAAGCGCCTCAGCTTCACCTGGATTTTCGACGAGAGTTATGTGCCGGACAGTCAGGACAACCCGCGCGCCCCCGGCAAGGGATTCTACCGTATGTGGCGCACCCGCTGATCAGTCAGATTTCCCGGACAGGCTGACGACTGGCCTGCTATCCGCGTCTACAGGCGTCCAGCGGAGGGCGTGAAGTCCTCCGTGCCGGCGGCGCTATGCCTTGCCGGCGGCGCTATGCCCCGGAGTACCGGCGGCTCAGTTGACAGCATCATTCACGAGCATGGAGATCAAGCTTGGCTACGGATATCAAGATCGTCATCAGGGGCAGCGACGAGTTCAGCAAAACCTTCGGGGCCTTGGACGGCGCGTTCAACGCCATCGCGCGCTCCGGCAAACGGGCGGCCGGCGGCGTTTCCGGGATGGATCAGGCCCTCTCCGGGCTAGCCGGCAGCACGCAAGGCGCCGGGCAGATGGCCTCCATGTTCGCCCAGGGCCTGGGCGAGAACTTCGCCATGATCATGGAGGCCCAGCAGACCGCCCTGCAAGACATTGCCGAGCAGCAGGAACTCACCACAATCGAACTCGGAGAGCGGCTGCTGGAAGTCGACCAGGATTTTCAGGAGAGCCGGCAGTCACAACAGGATCAGGCCAATTCCCGGCAGCGGCAGGGGCAGGCGACCCACCTGGCCGCGCTGGTTGATTTGCAGCTTAGCTCCCAGGCCAGGCTGGCCGCGGCGGAGGAGGCAATGCTCGCGGCCCGGCGGGAGCGGTTCACCATGTTTTTTACCGCCCTGTCCGAGCTGGCGGCCTCCCAGGGGCGCTCCATGGCGGCGCTGTCCAAATCCCTGGGGATCTCCCAGGCATTGATAGACACCTACCGCGCGGCCAACAACGCGCTGGCCTCGGTTCCCTTCCCGTTCAATCTCGCCGCGGCCGCGCTGGTGTTGGCGGAAGGTTTGGCCAACGTACAAAGAATTCGCCAGGTGGGTGTCGCCCACGCCGGGCTGGAATTCGTGCCGCGGGAACAGACGTTCCTGCTTGACCGCGGAGAGCGGGTGCTGAGCGCCGTGCAAAACCGGGACCTGACGGACTTTCTGTCCTCGGAGGGCACAAAAGCGGCTGGCGGCGAGGTATCCATCGAGAATCTGACCATCCATGTGCTGGAAAACGCCACTTCCGGCGACGCGCTCCTGGAACTGGATCAGGAAGACATGCGCCAACTTGTGGCCGAAAGGCTGATTCCCGCGCTGGACGAATTGGCGCGCCTGGGAATTCGGCCCGACTTTGTGGAGAACAACACATGAGCCTGGACGTTTCCAGTTGGTTCATTGATCAACTCCGCCAGGAGCGCGCCTCGCCCCAGCGTATTTTCACCATCAACGGCTGCGATTTTTCGCACCTGGTGTTGCGCTGGCCGAAAGTAAAATACAAGGCGGATACGATTGACCTGGGGAGGGTATCTATCGATCTGTCGAACAGGAACAGGGAATTTCAGTTCTTTGTGGACAGCGGTTTGTCCATGACCGCTTCCTGTGAAATAGCGCTCAGTTTTACCCATCCGGAGCTGGGGCCGGAGAGGGCATCCCTGTATCTGGGGGAGCCTTCCGGAGTGAGGTTCAGCGAAGGCGGCGTGGAGGCCAGGCTGCAGCTGCAAGGCAAGACCAAGCGCCTCACCGATGTCTCCCTGGGAACGGATACGGATTCAGGCGGGCTGGATTTTACGGACAGTGACTACTTTCCCAGTGACCTGGCATGGACGCTGGTCACCTGTTTTGGCGGGCTTTCCGCCGTACAGGACAGCTCCAATCCCGACATTGACTACCCGAAGTGGAAAGCCTGGAACGATGTCAACATCGTCCGGGACGTCCGGGTCAACGGATTCTTTACGGGAGAGAAGATTTACCAGGTACTGAACACCCTGGCCTTCATGGATTCGGTGATGATCCTGTTTCGCAACACCAGGCTGGATTTCACGCCGATCATTGATGGATTCGGCGCCGGCGGCGAACTCGTTTCACCTGATGAAATCATTGATCTGAATCTCAGTGTCGATCCGACCGCCATCGTCAACGATTTTTCCATTGAAATCAGCTACGACATCGCGACCCGGAAGTTCCAGAGTCAGCTCTCCCTGGTAAATTCCCAATCCATCCTGGATTTTGGCAGGAGAAGCGGCCGCTTTGGCTCCCAGAGCATCTGGTTTGCCGATTTGGACGACGCCCGTTATTTCGCCGAGGACATTGTCCGGTTCCACCAAAAGCCCGCGCCACGCATATCGTTGAAGACGCCGCTCGCCGGCGGGGCTCACCTCACCGTCGGTGACGTCGTGACCGTCACGGACTCTCTCTTTCAGCAGGAACGGCAGTCATTCCGCATCACCGAGTTGGGTATCGATCTGGGTAGAGGAAGGGTGGACTTCAGGTGCGAGAGGGCCAATCAGCGGCCGTGGCATTTTCAATCCACCGTTTCCTCGAAAAATTTTCAGGTACGTACGATTTCTGCGGTCGGCAGCGGTCGGTTCCTTGGCATTGATCAAATCGAACTCGGTAAGCAGGTCTATCGCACGGACGGCGACGGAGTGTTTCAGCCTCTGGACCTGTTTGCCAGCGCTCTGATGCCGATCAGCCAGAACGAAATATTGTTTGGAGGTCCCCCTTCCTCGGGCTGGCCTCATTCGGTGTTGCAGCGCAGTTCGGACGGAGGCTTGTCCAGCGCCATCGTGTCTTCGCTCACTCCCTTTCTCCCGGTCGTACATGACATCTTCGAAGTAAAGAGCGGCACCCATCTGGCTTCCACCTCCTCCGGCGGCATTTGGCGCTCCTCCGACGCCGGATCCAGCTGGAGCATCACGATGCCTATTAGTGGGGCTTATCACGTTCGCCGATTTTTCCGCCCTTATTCGGGCTCGGTGTGGGGCGGCACAGGATTCGACAATCCGAGCATTGCCAATGGCGCACACATTTGGGAATCCCTGGACGATGGGATCAGTTGGGTGCTCAGGCACACCGTCATCGCCAGTGGAGACCTCCACGTGCAAGGGTTCTTCCGGATCAGCGACACTGAATTTCTGTTGTCCACCGCCGGCCCGGACATCAACGATCTGGGAGTCTTTCGCTCCGAGTTCACGTCCGCGGATTCAATATCCTGGCATCCCGTACTGCCCCAGGTTGGATTCACCGAGATTGTGCGCACCAGTTCGAGCCATTTGTTGCTGGGCTTCCACGAGGACTTTACCTTCCGCGGTGGCTCCACCTACCGCTCCTTCGACAACGGATCTTCGTGGATCGAGGACGCCAGGATTTCGAAACGGGGCAACATCAAACTTGTGGAAAATGAGGACGGTACGGTGGAGGCATTTACGGCCAGGATCGTCGCCGGAGTGCGTACGGATCGTCATCGCAATTTCGATCCCAACAGATCCGACTGATCGCACCTCAACCACACTGAGGGAGGTTCTTATATGGGCGATTTCTTTCTCACGTCCATCAGCGACGTAAGCTGTCCCCTGGCGATTCACCCCGAGTGGTCGTTTCAGGATCAGGAGACCCAGATCCAGTCCCGCCACCGCACCCAGGGTGGGAAGCTGTTTTCCTACCTGTGGGCAAATTTCTTCAAGTACCAGGTGCCGCTGCGGTTCGTGAACAGCGCCGGCCAAAGTCTGATCAACGCTTGGTGGGAGCGCCAGGACGACGTGGCCTTCACGTTGAATTCGTCAGAGACGGAATCCACCGTGTTGTGCCGCATAGTCAACACCTCCCTTCCCATCAACAGATTCGTACGGCCCTACAACGACCAGTTTGAGGGCGCATTGCTGCTGGAGGCGGTTGCCGACTCTCCGAAGACCGGCCGCCCGTTCATTCTGGATGACGATGTTTTCGGGCTGTTGGATCAGAACTACAACGCATTGATAGGGTGAACTCATTATGGCATGGACAAACTTGACCTTTCCCGCCGGAAGCAAACTGACTTCCAGCAAAATGACCCAGGTAAACAGCAACTTCGCCGCGCTCGCGGCGGGGGAAGCCGGCGCACCCCCGCTCTCGGTCAACAGCCTCATGTGGAGCGGGGTGGCCTCCGGAGGGCTGCTGAACGTCAGCAGCGGCTTCCAGACCACCGGGGTGGGTTCCTTCGGCGCGCTCGATGTGAGCAGCGGAATCCGCACCACGGAGGCAGCCTCCTTCGGCGCGGTCAGCGCCAACAGCGGCTTTCAGACCACAGAGGTGGGCTCCTTCGGGTCCATCAATGTCAGCAGCGGCTTCAACTTCACCGAAACCACCTCCTTCGATTTCATGACTGTCAGCAGCGGCTTCCAAATGACCGAAGTGGGGAGCTTCGGGGCGCTTGACGTTAACAGCGGCGCCCATTTCAACTCCGATCCCGGCGGCTCGCCTGCAGCCAATACGCTCTATAAATCCAGCGTGCCCAAGGCTTGGATCAATTTCAACGGCACCGGAACCATCGCCATTCGTGACAGCTTCAACGTCTCCAGCATCACGGACAACGGCACGGGC
>CBDUSX010000024.1:0-18777 GCA_965369935.1 uncultured bacterium | reverse complement strand
CGGCTTCACGGTTTCTAACCTGCCGCGGCCCCCGCGCGCAACCGGCCCCGCCGGACAAATCCCTGCCGGCCGAAATTTCTGCCGGAACCTGCCTCATGCGGCGGGAGGCGGTTGCGGTCAGGCGGACTCCTCGGCGGCGAACAGCGCGATCACTTCCTCGGGAGATTCCAGTTCCAGCAGTTTTTCGCGGGTATTGGCGTCCTTCATCAGCCGGGCTATGCGGGCCAGCAGATGCAGATGCTCGTTTCCGCCATGCTCGGGCGCGACCAGCAGAAAGAAAATACGGGTGGGCTGGCCGTCAATGGAATCGAATTCCACCTCATTCCGTGTCCGGGCGAAAATGACCGCGGGCCGGGAAATCTCCTCGCACCTGCCGTGGGGGATGGCCACCCCATAGCCGATCCCGGTGGACCCCAGCCCCTCCCGCTCGAGCAGCGTTTTAAGCAGGGCCGCGCCCTCCCTGATGACGCCGGTTTCCACCAGCACCTCAACCAGCTGGGAGAGAATCTGTTCCTTGGAGGTGGCCTCCAGGTCCAGCCGGACGGTGTCTTTGCTCAAATATTCCCTCAAATCCGGAACACCAATTCTGTAAATTCGGTTCTGGCGCCCGTCCCTGGTTGGGGAGCCGGGATTCGCCTTCCAAATAAGTTCAAAACAGCTGCTTGCGCTTGTTGGACGGCAGGAGGTTCAGGGCCTCCCGGTACTTGGCCACCGTCCGCCGGGCCACTTTGATCTTGCTGTCATCGGACAACTGCTCGGCGATCTGAATGTCCGTGAAAGGTTCACGGGCGTCCTCGCTGGTGATAATGCGCTGGATCATGTCCTTGATCTTCTTGGAGGAGATCACCTCGCCGGAGCCCTGCTCGATGCCGCTGGTGAAAAAGTACTTCAGTTCGTAAATGCCCTGGGGCGTGTGCACGTACTTGTTGGTGGTGATGCGGCTCACGGTGGACTCGTGCACCTCGATGTCCTCGGCCACGTCTTTCAACACCAGCGGGCGCAGGTAGTCAATGCCCATTTCGAAAAAATCGTACTGGTGCTTGAGAATGCTTTTGGTGACCCGGAAGATGGTCTTCTGGCGCTGCTCAATGCTCTTCATCAGCCAGTTGCCGGCCTTGATCTTCTCCTGAATGTATTCCTGGGTCAGGGAGGAGTCGATCTTGTTTTCCTTGGCGATGTCCCGGTAGTAGTTGCTGATGCGCAGCCTGGGCAGCCCGGTTTCGTTCAGCACCACCCGGTAGTCCCCCACCCGGTCCTCTCCTTCGCTGGATTCCGAGTGGTACTTGTAGATGAACACGTCCGGGATGATGTGCTGCGCCCGGTCCTGGCCGAAGGGCCGGCCCGGCTTGGGCTCCAGGGACATGATCAGCTTGTAGGCGTCAATCACCCGCTGCAGGTCGGCCTTGCGGCGCCGCGCGATCTTGCGCAGGTCCTTGTTTTCCAGCAGCTTCAGGTCCTCTTGCACGATCCTGAAGGCCAGGTCCTCCTTCAGTCCCAGTGCAATCAGCTGGATTTCCAGGCATTCCTGCAACTGCCGGGCGCACACGCCGGTGGGGTCGAAGGTCTGGATATGGCGTGACACGGCTTCCACCACGGCGCCCGCGGCGGGATTGAATTTGACCTTCGGCGCCTCGGGTTTCGGCTCGGCGCCGTCTTCCCCTTCTCCGAAATCCGGCGGCGTTTTCTTTTTCCGTTTCGATTCAATTGCGGGCCGGGACGCGAGATGTTTCTGGGTGTAGCAGTCGGGGTCTATCTCTTCCGGAATGGGGAGGGTGAAGCGGTTTTTCTTCAGCCCCGCCTCGATCTTTTTTTGCAGGTCCGGCGTGGTTTCCAGCAATTCCTCGATGCTGATGGTCAGGTAGCCGTCGTCATCCAGATTGCCGATCAGCTGCTCTCCGATTTCCTTCTCCAGCGGGCTGAGCGGAGTCATTTCCAACTGCCACAGCAGGTGCTCCTGCAGGGTGTCCGAATCGGCCAGGGTGGCTTCCAGGCTTGGCTCTTCTCCGCCGGCGCGGCTGTAGGTTTCCGGGATCACGCCGCTGCCCGAGGCGATGTACTGCTCCCAATCCACGTCGTTTTCCGGGCGCTCGTTGTCCTTGATGGCCTCGCCGGTGCGCTCGGTCATTTCCGTGATGTCGCCGGGTTCGTCGCTGGCGTCGCTCTCCTCCGCGCCCTCGCCCTCCTCCAGCACCGGATTTTCGATCAGCGCCTGTTCGATCAACTCCTCCAGTTCCGTGCGGGAAAGCTGGAGCAGCTTGATCGCCTGTTGTAATTGCGGCGTCATGATGAGCTGCTGGCTCAGCCGCATTTGCAACTTTAGGTTCAGCGCCATGGGGTTGCTACCGAATCTCGATCCGTCTCAAAGTTCCGGAATCCCGCTTTTGCCGCGGAGGTCTTTTTGCCGGGTTTTTTGCTTGTGGGCACAAACCTGAACCTTCCGGCAAAGCCGACATGGGTTGGCACCCTTTTTGCCTGTTAGCTTATGAGTACACCCCCTTGGCAGGAATTCCAAGGGCGGAGTTGGAACTTTCTCTACAGGTGGAATTCTTCGCCCAGGTAGATGCGGCGGGCGATCTCGTTGCCTACGAGGTCCGCCGGCATGCCCTCCACCAGCACCTCCCCCTCGTTGATGATGTAGGCGCGGTCCGTGATGCCCAGGGTTTCCCTCACGTTGTGATCGGTGATCAGCACGCCGATATCCTTGTTGCGGATTTGGTTGATCACATCCTGGATGTCGAGCACGGCGATGGGATCCACCCCGGCAAAGGGCTCATCCAGAAGTACGAAGGATGGTTCCAGCACCAGGGCCCGGGCGATCTCGACCCTGCGGCTTTCGCCACCGGATAGCTGGTAGCCCCTGGAGTTGCGAATCTGGGTCAGGCCCAGGTCGGCCAGCCCCTGCTCCATGCGTTCGCGGCGCTCGGCGTAGGCAAGGCCGGCCTGTTCCAGCACCGCCATCAGGTTGTCCTCCACGGACAGGCGGCGGAACACGGAGCGTTCCTGGGGCAGGTAGCCCAGCCCTTTGCGGGCGCGGCGGTGGATGGGGTATGCGGTGATGTTTTCCCCGGCCAGGAAGATTTCCCCCTGCTCCGGCCGGATCACCCCGGCGATCATGTAGAAGATGGTGGTCTTGCCCGCGCCGTTGGGACCCAGCAGCCCCACCACCTCTCCGCGGGTCACCTCGATACTGATGTCGTTGACCACCCGGCGGCGGCGGAAGCTCTTGACCAGGCCGGTGGCCCTGAGGCTGCGGGCTGCGTCCCTCTGCTCCGCGCCTCGGCCGTTGCTATTGGGCTTTTTCCTGCCCGGGTTTTTCTTATCTGGCATGGTCAGCGATGGTTGCCAGAAAGCGCTTTGCCTCCGACGCGTTCAGCAGCTTGCGCAGCGCGGCGGTGAATCCCTTCCGGTTGGCATAGGAGCGTCCCAGCATTGGCGAGAGCTTGTCCAGGGTGATGCGGGGAACGCCCTTTCCGTTGAGCGTTTCCACGCGGGAATTATTCAGCAGGTAGGGTTCGGAGCGGGCCAGGTCAATGGCGAGCTTGATGGGCTGCTGGCCCTGTCCGCCTTGCACGATGCCCTTCTTTGCGTCCGTATAGACTTCCAGCCGCTCCGAAGAAAGCTGAAATTCTCCTTCCTGCTCGATGCGGGCATTGCCGACCAGCAGGATGGTGTCGCCGTCGTTCCGTGAAAACGCCGCATCGGCGCGCATGGTGCGTCCGGGCTGGGAAATCACCACCCCGCCTTCGGCACGGAAGGCCTGCAGCCGGCCGGCGTCGTCCATGTTCAGCCGCACCCGTTCGCCCTCGATCCGCAAGTCCACCGCCTCCCGGTACATCGAGGCCTTGCCCGTGAGCTCGATTTCGCCCCGCTCCTGGTCAATGACGGCATGGCCGGCGCGCACCACGAGATTCTCGGGCGGCCCGCCGCCCGCGGGGCTGTATTCGATACGGGCCCCGCCGGCCCCGGCGCCGCGCACGGCGATGCGCCCGGAGTCGTGGTACAGCCGGATTTCGTCCCCTTCGATCAGGTAGGACGCCTGCTCCACTCTGCCCTGGCCGAAAAGGAGCACCTGCTCACGCTCCAGCACCGCGTGCCCGGCGCTGGCTGTTCGTCCGGGCTCGGTCAGCCGCACCTCTCCGTCCAGCACGAGGCGCACCCACTCGTTCTTTTCGTTGCGGTAGGCTTTCAGGGACTGGGCGAAGAAGCTGAGATTGCGCGCCTTGATGGTGCCGGCGACGTTGCCTTCCAGCACCGCCGTGCCGGATTTGAGGTCTATTCCTCCGCTGCGGTCCGCCTGTACGCAGAGGGACTTGAATTCAGGGCACTCAGGGGGTTTTTCAACGGCGGCCAGGGACAGCAGGGGCCACCCCACCAGCAGCAGCAGCCATCCGGAGAGCCGGAGCAGCGCCTGCCTGGCTGATGGGGCCGGAGCAACGAGTTGCCAAGGGCTAGGCGGTTTCCCGCCGCAATAGAGGTTCCTGCTCATGGCGCCTGGATGATTCAATCGCCGCCTGGATGAACGATTGAAACAGCGGATGCGGTTTGAACGGCTTGGACTTGAATTCGGGATGAAACTGGCAGCCGATGAACCACGGATGGCCGGCCAGTTCCACGGTTTCCACCAACCCTCCCGTGGTGCTGGTGCCCGAAACGATCAGCCCCGCCTTTTCCAGTTGGGCCACGTAGTCCGGATTGACCTCGAAGCGGTGCCGGTGGCGCTCGCTGATTTCGGAGGTGCCGTAAATTTCTGCGGTGCGCGTCCCTTCCACCAAAGTGGCGGGGTAGGCCCCCAGCCGCATGGACCCGCCTTTCAGCAGCACCGAATGCTGCTCGGGCATGAGGTCTATCACGTTGGCCGGATTGCCCGGGGTGACTTCGGCGGTGCTGGCGTTTTCGATTCCGGCCACATTGCGGGCAAACTCGATCACGGCTGCCTGCAGACCCAGGCATATGCCGAAGAATGGGATTTTGCGCTCCCTGGCGAAGCGCACGGACTCTATTTTCCCCTCGATGCCCCGTTCGCCGAATCCATAGGCCACCAGGATTGCGTCGCAGCCTTGCAGGTTGGCCTCCGCCCCGGAGTTTTCCACTTCCTCCGAGTTGACGAATTGCAACTCCACCCGCACCTGGTTGGCCAGCGCGCCATGGGAGAGGGCTTCATTGATGCTTTCGTAGGACTCCTTCATTTCCACGTACTTGCCCACCACCGCCACCTTCACCGTGCCCATGGGGCGGGCGAAGCGGTCCGAAATATCGGCCCATGGCTGCAGGTTGGGACGCCCGGTCCACATTTCCAGCCGCTCCACGATCTGCTCATCGAGCCCTTCGGAGTGAAACTTGAGCGGCACCAGATAGACCGATCCGACGTCCTCCCCCGTAATGACGCATTCCACGTCCACGTTGGTGAACAGGGCGATTTTGCGGCGGATGTCCTGGGAGAGGGGCTTGCTGGTTCGGCAGATCAGGATGTCGGGCTGAATCCCGATCTCGCGTAATTTGTTGACAGAGTGCTGGGTGGGCTTGGTCTTCAGTTCTCCCGCCGAATCCATGTACGGCACCAGCACCAGATGGATGTACAGGATGTCCTTGCGGCTGAAGTCGAACCTGAATTGCCGGATCGCTTCCAGGAAAGGAAGGGACTCGATGTCGCCCACCGTTCCCCCGATTTCCACCAGGGATACGTCCACGTCCTCGGATGCCTTCAGGATCTTCGCCTTGATCTCGTCGGTGATGTGGGGAATGACCTGCACGGTGGTGCCCAGAAAGTCGCCCCGCCGCTCCTTCTGAATGATGGAATCGTAAATCTGTCCCGTGGTGAAATTATTCAGGCTGGACAACTCGGTGTTGGAAAACCGCTCGTAGTGGCCAAGATCGAGGTCCGTTTCCGCGCCGTCATCGGTGACGAATACCTCGCCGTGCTGAAACGGGCTCATGGTGCCCGGATCCACGTTGATGTAGGGATCCAGCTTGGTAAAGCTGATGTTCAAACCCCGGCTTTCCAGCAGCGCGCCGATGGAGGCCGTTGCAATTCCTTTTCCCAGCCCGGAAACCACACCTCCCGTAATGAAAATGAACTTGGTCCTCATGATCCTTCCCTGTGGTATGTGGGGATTGCGGTTGCGCCAGGTGCTTCCCTGCCCATGGCAGCCGACCATCACGCAAGGTAACGAACAGCCCGGCGATTGTCAATGGTGCCCGGAGAGGCCCGGCAGGGCCGGAGAGGGCCTCGCATTAAGCCAATCCGCTGTTATTTCAGATTATTGAAATCCTGCCCGCGCCGCCCGGCGCGGCAGAATCGGCACGGCTTTCCGGCGTCCGCGCACGGTCCGTTCCGCTCCCTGCCAGGAGGGGAAAAGCCTCCTCCGCAATGGCGCGTCAGCATGCGGGGTGCTCCAGGTCCAAAGATAAATATTCCGGGTGACGGTATTCTGAGGAAAATTACATTGATGGAGGGCATGCTACCCCAGCTCGCTCAACTCCCGTTCCACCAACGCCGGGTCGCCCAGGTTGAGCTCCAGCAGCCGGCGCAAGTGGGTCAGGCTGTCCACGTCAATGGAGGCATAGCGAAGGCCCAGCCGGTCTTCCGTCGCGCGGGTCACCTCCACTTCCATCTCCATGGTAATATCGGAGTCTTGCAGATGAATCCGCAGCTTTCCACGCTGGCCGGGTGTGACTTCCCCGTCCCCGGGCATTTCCACCATCGCCCCCTTCACCGAAAGGTCGAAGAGGTGCGTGGGCTGCGTCCTGCCCTCCACTTCCAGGGTGGCGTCCGCGGAGAACCGCAATCGTGAATATTTCCTGCGTTCATCCATGGTGAAGCACCACCCGGCGGCAAGAGCGAATTCAGGATGGGGAGATCAGGGTCAACCCCGGTGATAGAGTATGCTGGTTAAACGTTGATTGGTTGCATTTCGTTTCGTGAGTGTCCCAAAAAGCGGAAATTAACACCAGTCCGGAATCGGTCTGTATGTTGCATTTATTAGGAGCCATATAAACGCCGCACGGATACCGCGAGGGCTGAATTTTATAGACGCCGCTTTTATAGAACACCGCGCGGGCGCCCCGGAGGTTCCGCGGTGACATTCCCCGATGCTCCTGCTGATGCCGCCCCTCCGCGCCGGTGGCGGATCTGGCTGAGCCGCGGTTTTCCAACCCGCGGATGAACATGGTAGAGTGGCACCCGGAGGGAAGCCCGGCACAGGCCGCGGGCCGCACCGCAGGCAACCCGGCCACCATCGGATAAGGAAGGCGCCTTGTACAGAAGGCTGCACGGCAAAGGCAGGAGAACCTGGCTGGATCGCCTGTGGTGGATCACGGCCATCCTGATCGGAGGATGGATCGCGGTGCTCGTCGGCGTCGTAGTGGGGTTCTATCTGTGGTCGCCCCACGTGGTGGGGCAGTTCGAGTTGGTGTTGGCCAACACTTCCAGCAACACGGTGATTCTGGACCGGGAAGGACGGCTGCTGGCCATGGTGGAGGGACTGGAGGACCGGCACACGGTCTCCATCGAGCAGATCAGCCCATTCCTGCAAAAATCCGTCATCGCCATAGAGGACCACCGCTTCTTCAATCACCGGGGGATGGACCCCGTGCGGCTGTTGGGGGCCCTGTGGGCCAACCTGCGCTCCATGGCCTACTATCAGGGCGGCAGCACCATCACCCAGCAATTGGTGAAATTGACCCTGCTTTCCTCCGAGCGCACCCTGAGCCGGAAGATCAAGGAAATCTTCATGGCCGTGGCTCTGGAGCTGGAATATCCCAAGATGAAGCTGCTGGAGTTCTACCTCAACCGCGTTTATCTGGGCTTCGGCCTGTACGGGGTGGAGAAGGCTTCCCAGGCGTATTTCGGCAAGTCCTCCGCGGAACTGGACCTGAACCAGGCCTCCTTTCTGGCCGCGCTGATCAAGAAGCCGGAGGGCTATCTGCAATACCCCCAGGGCGAGGCGGACCCCGAGTCGCCGTTCCTGCCGCTGGAGTTGCTCGATCGTTTGCAGATGCGCCGCTATTACGTGTTGACGCTGCTGGATGAGATGAGCTGGGTGGCCCGGGAGGAAGTGCAGCGGGCCAGGGAAACCCCGTTCACCGTAAACAGGCCGGTCGCACCCGCCAGAAAGGCCCCCTACGCCGTGCAGGAGGTGCTCAAGGAGTTGCGGCAAACCCTGGGCATCTCCAGGGTGGCGGGCAGGGGATACCGCGTCTACACCTCCCTGGACGCAATTCAGCAGCGCACGGCGGAGGAACTGGTGGCCCGCTTCGCGGAGGAAAATGGCGAAGCCTCCCAGGCCGCGCTGGTGGCCATGGATACGGGAACCGGATTCGTGCGGGCCCTGGTGGGAGGGGTGGATTTCTCCGCCTCACAGTTCAACCGCGCCACCCAGGCCATGCGCCAGCCTGGCTCGGCATTCAAGCCCATCATGTATGCCGCCGCTCTGGAACAGGGGTTCCGGCCCAATGAAATGTACGTGGACGAGCCCGTCCGCTATGTCTGGGCCAAAGGGAAAATGACCAGGATCCGGGGCGCCCGGCTGGAGGCGGAGCAGGTTATTACAAGCACGGAGGAAAGCCTGTACGTGCCGGGCCAGGAAATCCCGGATATTTACGAGCCCCGGAACTACAACGATCTTTACGGCGCCAAGGAATTCCGGGATTCCGAAGAACCCACCCGGGAAAGGCGCATGACCCTTGCGCGGGCCCTGGAGCGCTCCAGCAACGTGATCGCCGTGCAGGTGCTGGATCAGTTGGGCATCCTCCCCGTCGTGCGCCTGGCGCGGCGCATGAACATCACCGTGCGCAGCAATATGGGGCTGTGCATCGCCCTGGGCTGTTCGGAAACCACGCTGCTCGATCTCACGGCGGCCTTCGGCACCTTCGCCAACGGCGGTTTGCGCACCAAGCCGGTGTTCATCCGGAAAGTGACCAACCTGCACGGAGACGTGCTTTACGAGCATGTTCCGGAACCGCCGGAACAGGTTATTTCCAGTTGGACCGCCTTCCAGATGCGCAACATGCTCACCCGGGTGATCAACAGGGGCACCGGGAGGCGCGCCCGGCTGGACAGGCCCGTGGGGGGCAAGACCGGCACCAACGACGGGCCGCGCGATGCGTGGTTCATCGGCTTCTCGCCCTATCTGGTGACGGGGGTCTGGATCGGCAACGACGACAACCGCGAGATGCCCAACGAGTTCGGGGGGCGTACGCCGGCGCGCATGTGGCGCGACTTCATGCGCAAGGCGCTGCCGCCGGAATGGGAATCCTTCCCGCTTCCGGATTCGCCCCACGTGGCGGTGCGCACCTGTCAGGTAAGCGGCGACGTGGCCAATCAGTGGTGCCCCTCCCCCACCATGCACTATTACCGGGAACATGAGGCGCCGGCCAAGGTCTGCACCATCCACCCGATCCAGGAGATGGCCTATCAGGAAGGGGACGAGGCCAACCCGGACGACCCGGGAATATCCGTCCCCAATCCGTATGCCCGCAGGCTCAACCGGGCCTTCGGCGGCGGGCCTCCGGCGGCCGCCGGCACGTCTCCGTAGCAGGTCGTTTGACTCTAATCCTGGCTCGAATTCTCCGCCGCTTGCAGCGTGGGAGGAGCAGGAATTTCGAGTCCCGAACCCCTGCCGCATGTGGCGGGATCATTGATCTTCCGCGCCGGCCCGCGGGGCTGTATCAATTCAGGCCGACCCGGTTGCGCAGGCGCTCGCGCTGATCCGCGGTGAGGTTGACGTCCATGCGCAACGCGGCGGTTTCGGAAAACTTCATGGTGGAAACGAGGCGGCCCAGGCTGACACTGGTGAGCCGCTCCTTCAGCTTTCCGTAGCTCTTCATTTCCCGCAGATAGTCCTCGTAATAGGAAAAGCGGTTGCTCATGCTGGTGTTGATGTGTTCCCAGCGCTTTTCGGAGCGCTTGAGCGCGAACCGGATGATGGACTTTTGCGTATCCACCAGCCTGAGGGCGCTGACGTTTTGGGCGTTGAAGTACAGGGCGTCCGCGTTCAGTTCGATGGACTGGTCCAGATGCTCGTGGTCGAGCACCACCTCCTGGTTGCCCTTGCCCTGATTGAGGGATCGCGAAGCGAAGGAATGGGCGATGTGGAACAGGATGGCGGAATGGATGGCGTTGTCCTCCAGGTCCGTTATGAATTCACGGTCGTCCTGGCGCAAGGCGGAGCGGTAGCCGTCCAGATAGCGGGAGGCGATCTCATGGGCGTTGAGGATGTACAGCGTCTTCAACTCCTGCAGCATTTTCCTGCCCTTGGTCAGCTCGCCGCCCCGGCTGAAATGAGAGACGATCAACCACTTCAGCGCCTCGGGATGGTCGTGGGAACCGTTGGCCTGTGATTCCAGCACGGCCAGATTGCGGAACAGTTGCCGGTCCAGCACCGCCAGATTTCCCTGGAAACTTTCCAGGTACATTCCGAGCACCTGTTCCCGTCCCGGTTCCATGGCCAGGTGCATGGCCAGCACCAGATTCACGTATGCGTGATGATAGTGGGAGTTGAGGTGAACGGCCTGCAACAGCCCGTTGATGCTTTTTGCCAGGTAGTCCTGGTCTTCCTGCTCGTTCATTCTGGCGGCCAGCGCCAGCCTGAGAAATGAGGTGCCGACCATAAAGGGAATGTCGGGAAAGGTCTCGTGGCGGTATTGCCGCACCTTCTTGAACTCCGGATCCAGATTCAGGCTGGCCCGCAGGGTATTGACCAGCGACTTGATGGTGTTGGGCTCGCTGTTGCGCAGGAAGTTGAGAACGCCCATTTGCAGCAGGCTGGCGGTGTACTTGGGCATGTCCTGTTCCTGATTGGCTTGGTCAATCTGCCCCTGCACGTTCTGCAGGGCGATTTCCAACTGTCCTTGGGAGATTCCCTTGGGCAGGTTGATGTCCGACACCACCTGCGGGGCAACGGGCATTTCATCATTCAGCCTTGCCATCACGCCCCGCACGCTGCCCAACAGCAGGTTGAACACCCATTCCGATTCGCTCAGGTCGAGCTTGGTGCCGGCCAGGAACTGCTTGGCCATGATGATCGCGGAGGCCATGATCAGTTCCGCCCTGATCTGCTTGAGCATGCCCTCCAGCACCACAATGCGATTCTCCTTCACCCGGTCGCTGTAAAACTTGAGCACCTCATCGTGAAAGCTCGGAAACAGCGGAATCAGAGAGGTGTACCAGGCGTTGGGGAGGGGCTCGATGCTGGGCGGAAAATTCTTCAGCAGGGTGTCGCAGATGGACAAGGCCCGCTCGTCCTCCTCGTTGAACAGGTTGGCGAGCTTGTCTTTTTGCGGGGCTTCCTGATAGTTGAGCCGGGAATTGTGAAGGAGAATGTCCACCTCCATTCGCAGGGCCAGCGTGTAGAATATGCGGTCCTCCCGGTACTGCTTCACCTCCCGCAGGATACCCTGGGCCTGGCGGATGGAGGTGCGGATGTCCCAGCCCTGGGCCTCGTAGTCGTTGTAATAGGTGAAGGCGGCCTGGGTGAGCAGGATCAGATAGCGGTCCTTGGAGCGGGGCGCGGCCGACTCGGCCATGTCGTGCAACTGTTGCTGCGACCTCCTGTCAAACAGCATCATGGTCGCCGCTTCGTTGATCGCTTTTTCGAATATCATCATATCGAAACATCCGCTGATGGGCACGCCGGCCGCGACTGGTGCGCCATCGCCCCGGTCCCCCTTATACGTCCCCCATATACCGCAAAAATGCGGTTCTGACACGGCGAATTTGAGACCCGCTACTCCGGAAAAGCGCCGCTGTAATTTATTTCGTTCGGGTAAAAACCAAACGAAATGAGCAGGTTGTCTCAGAAACTCGCAGCCGGATGACAACGCTCCGTCCGCGCGCTCCGGGGGGCAGCTTTTTTCGCGAGCCTTTCGTATAATCACAGATTAAAATGAAAGTCTTTTGTTGCCGTTCCGGCCCACCGCCCATATACGGCTCACCATGAGAAACCTCCGTCATTTGTCAGTTTTAGCGGCCTTGGGGCTTTCCTTACTGGGATGGATGCTGCTTTCAGCCGTCCCGGAGGCATGGGCGGTGGATGAAGCGGAACGGGCAAGGCTGGACGCTCTGCGGCGGGGCACCGTGGCGGAGCGGGTGGAAGCCCTGGGCTGGCTGGCGGAAAACGGCCATCAATCCGGGGTAGGCGCCATCGTGACCAGCCTGCGGGATTCGGACGAGGGCGTCCGCCGGCTGGCGGAGAGCACCCTGTGGGTCATCTGGAGCCGGTCGGGGATTGAGCGGGTGGATGAAATGCTCAAGTTCGGCGGCTACCTGATGGCCAATGGCAGGCTCTGGCAGGCCGTGGCGATATTCGACGAGGTGGTCAGCGAAATGCCGGATTTTGCCGAGGGCTACAACAAGCGGGCCACCGCCTGGTATCTGCTGGGCAAATATCAATATTCCCTCAAAGACATCCAACTCACCCTGGAGCGCAATCCCTATCATTTCGGGGCACTCAGCGGAGCGGGATACTGCATGATCAGGCTGGAAAAAATGCAGGAGGCGCTGGGCTACCTGAAACGAGCGCTGAAGATCAATCCCAACCTGAAGGGCGTGGAGGAACTGGCAACCGGCATCGAGCGCGGTCTGGTCAGGAAAGCCATCTGAATGCCCTCGGCGGGCATTCCCGCCCGCGGCATGACGGAGCTTCGGCGGAAACCCGCGCCGTGCCGGAGGTGGGCGGTACGGTGCCTGCTAGGAACCCCGGCCGTTGGCCGGAGGGCCGTCCGACCCGGCGGTCTTGACCATCAGGGAGGTCAGTTCCCGTTGCGCCTTGCGGCCCGCGGAGGTGCGGGGAAAGCGCTCCGCGGCGGCGGCGAAGTAGTGCCGGGCGCGGCGCGGGTCGTTGCGCTTCAGATAGGTTTGTCCGATCCGGTAAATGGCGTCCGGCGTTTTGTAGCCTTCCAGGGTGCTGCGGTGCTCGTAATTGCGCAGCACCTTGCGGTAAGCCGTCTCCGCTTCGGCGAGGCGCTTCTGCCGGAAGTAGGATTCCCCGATCCAGAACTGGGCGTTGTCGCTGTAAACGTCCTCCGGGTACCGCGCGAGAAAATCCTCGTAGATCATGATCGCCTGCCCGAAATCCTTGCGGGCGAACCGGGCGAACCCCCTGTCGTAAAGCGCCTTGGCGGCGCGGTGGCCCTTCAGGATGCGGGGAGCCGCCGGAGGCGTCAGGTCCGGGTCGGCGAAGGCGCGGGTCTCGCCGCCTTCCGTGCCGTTGCCCCCTTCAATCCGCATCGCCACCGGCTGGATGCTCCCGCGGGGGGAGGCCGCGCCGGCCCTGGGGGCGGCTTGCGCGTGCGTGTTCATGCCGCGGGACACGCCGCCGGCCGCGTTGCCTTGTCCGAAGGCCGGCCGGTTGCCCGTGGAAACGCTGGGGGGCGGGGGAACCGCCTGGGGCGCTTCGGCCGCGGCCTCCTGCTCCGTTTCGGCTTTCTCCAGCTGCCGCTCGGGAAGCTTCAGTTCGCTCGGCTCCACCACCGGCGTGCGGCCGATGGACTTGGACAGGGAGAGGGACACCGACTGTTCCAGCAGGTCGAAGTTGGTGGCCATCATTTCCCGGAAACGGCTCTGCTCCGCCCTTTCCGCCTCCAGGCGCAGGGTCAGCGAGTCCAGCTTCTTCTTGGCCTCCTGCTGATCCTTGCGCAGCGCGTCGTTTTCCTGCCTGAGCGACTCGATCTCGGAAGCTTGGGCCGCGGAGGGCGCGGGCTTTCTCGTGGCGCCCATTCTGTGCTTGACCAGGTTGCAGCCGGAAAACAGCAGCGCAATGGCGACCAGCCACAGGCTGTATCGCAGGCAACTCGTCTGGAATTTCGCGTTCATCATCTTCCCTTTCGCCGAAAGTAAGGGATCATCGTGCAAGGCTAGGCACACGGTGCCTTCGGTAACGAAGCCTTCGGCATAGGGAAAGCAAATAACAGGCCCCACGCGGCGTTCCGCCGGGAAAAGATGCCGGACGGCGGCGAGGGTATCCACAGGGGAGTGCGTGGGAAAACCGGGGGAGACCGGGGAACGAACCCGGGGGCGCGGGCCGGCATCGCCCCCGGAGGGAAGGCGCCGTCCCCGGCAGGGACGGCGCACGGCCAATAGCGGGCTTACAGGAAGATGAAGGTGACCAGGATGAACACCGGGACGAGGACGATTATCGAGTAGAGCAGGTAGCCGAAGAAGCTGGGCATTTTCACCCCCTCCGCCTCGGCGATGGCCTTGACCATGAAGTTCGGCCCGTTGCCGATGTAGGTGTTGGCGCCCATGAACACCGCGCCCAAGGAGATACCGATCAGAATGCCCTCGGCCTCCGGGCTCATGGTCATTTCGATCGCCTTGTCAAGGCCCAGGGAGCCCATGGCCGTGGCCAGGAAGGTCAGGTAGGTGGGGGCGTTGTCCAGGAAGCTGGAGAGCACGCCGGTGATCCAGAAGTAGGCCGCCGGCGTTTCCAGCCCCAGTTCCGACCCGCGCGCATTGAGCAGCATCAGGGCGGGAATCATGGCGGTGAAAATGCCGATGAACAGGTAGGCCACCTCCAGGATCGGGCCAAAGTTGAAATTGTTTTTCCCCCGCGTGCTCTTCGCCGTGATGGCCAGGGAGAGCAGCGCCAGCAGGATCATGATCCCGTCGCGCATCAGGTTCTGAATGTGCAGCACGCCCAGGGAGCCCACCTGGATCTCGGTTTCGAAGTGCAGCACCCCGCTCATGATCACCGAACCCACCACGCCCAGCAGCAGCAGGAAGTTCAGGCCGCCCTCGATCCTGATGGCCGGCAGGCCGCCCGCGCCGGCCACCGGCTCGGACAAGTAGCGGTCCAGCACGTAGAATATGACCAGCACCACCCCCACCGCAAAGGCCCACATGGGCGTCAGGATCAGCGTCCACTCGAAGGGGATGCCCTGCAGGAAGCCCAGAAACAGCGGCGGGTCGCCGATCGGGGTCAGGGCGCCGCCGATGTTGCACACCAGAAAGATGAAGAACAGCACCACGTGCGCCTGATGCTTGCGGTGGCGGTTGGCGTTGAGCAGGGGCCGGATCAGCAGCATGGCAGCCCCGGTCGTGCCGATCAGGCTGGCCAGCATGGCGCCGATAAAAATTATGCCGCTGTTCATGAGCGGCGTGCCCTTGATGTCCCCCACGATGCAGATGCCCCCGGAAATCACGAACAGGGAGCCCAGCAGCACGATGAAGGAAAAGTATTCCTCGTAGGTGGAAAAGAACTTGGCCCCGTACGCGGAAACGAACGTCCAGTCCCCGGGAACGGAGACCGCCATCATCACGATGGCCACCACCACCCACACCGCGCTGATCTTTCCATAATGGCGTTCCCAGAAATGTGCGGCGAACAGGGGAAACAGCGCAATGGACAGCAGAACCCCCAGGAAGGGAATGACCGTCCAAATCGGCGGGATGAATCCGCTGCCCCCCCCGGAGGCCCATACGGGCGCCGCATGCAGCGTGAGCATGAGCAGGACCGGAACGATTCCAAGGAAACGTCGAGGATTCATACGGCGGGTTCCCCCTAATCGGTGGATAATATTGGTGGATGCTGCTGTACGTGGAAGATGTGGCGCAATCGCGGATGGTGTTTCCGGGACCGCCAATCCGTGCCTGCCCCGGCCGCGTCAATGCCCGCCGGTTCCGGCAACGTTGGAAGCAGTAATACTATAACCCGGTATGGCAGGCAACAATGCGCCCTGATTACATATCTTACGTTTTTTAAGCGGATGGGTTCCCGATTGCGGCGCGCGGAAGGGCGCCCTTCCCATCCGCGCTTCGATCTCCTCCGCCCGGGCAGCGCGCTCCGCTTGACGATTCCGCTCAATTCCGGTCAAATTATCAGTTAGGGTAGGCTGTTTCTTTCCGGGCGCAATTGTGTGCTATTGCAATGCCCCGGCGCGCTTCCCGTTCAAAACCATAGTGCTTTCCGGACGCCCCAAACCGGCTTGCCGGCGTTTCTCACCCAGGGTTTCATTGATGCTTTCCAGGATCGCGAGGGTGTTCGTGCCGTCGAAGAACGAACGCCTGCTCAAGGAATTCAGCCCCATCGTCGCCAGAATCAACGAGCTGGAACCCGCCTGCGAAGCCCTGGCGGACGGGGAATTGCGGACGAGGTCCGGGGAGTTGCGCCAACGCCACGAGGCGGGCGAGTCCCTGGACGACCTGCTGCCCGAAGCTTTCGCCCTGGTGCGGGAAACCAGCCGGCGCTCCCTGGGCGAGCGCCATTTCGACGCTCAGCTGTACGGCGGCATTTCCCTGCACACGTGCCGCATCGCGGAAATGAAGACCGGGGAGGGCAAGACCCTGGCCTCCACCGCTCCGGCTTACCTGAACGCTCTGACGGGCAAGGGCGTGCACATCGTCACCCCCAACGACTACCTGGCCAAGCGGGACAGCCAGTGGATGGGCCAGATCTACGAGAGGCTGGGGCTCACCGTGGGGCTGATCCAGCACGGCCTGGACGATCCCCAGCGCCGGGAGGCCTACGGCGCGGACATCACCTACGGCACCAACAACGAGTACGGCTTCGACTACCTGCGGGACAACATGAAGTTCTCGCTGGAAGAATACGTGCAGCGCCCATTCTACTTCGCCATTGTGGACGAGGTGGACAGCATCCTGATTGACGAGGCCCGCACACCCCTCATCATCAGCGGCCCCACCGACGAATCCACGGAAAAATACTACTCCATTCACAAGGTCATGTACGGCCTGCAGCGGGAAATCCGCAGGGAGGAGGTGCTCAATCTCCCTCCGGAGGAGAGCCATGGCATCCAGGACAACTGGCAATCCATGGAGGAACGCACCGTGGTGCGGGAAGGAGACTACTCCCTGGACGAAAAGTCCCGCTCGATCACCCTCACGGAAAAGGGCAGCCAGCTGGCGGAGGAGCGGCTGCGCAAGAACGCCCTGCTCGGCCAGGGCAACCTGTTCGATTTCGAGAACATAGAGACCCTGCACTACGTCAACCAGGCGCTCAAGGCCACCTACATGTTCAAAAGGGACGTGGATTACGTGGTCAATGAATCCAAGGTGGTGATCGTGGACGAGTTCACCGGCCGCCTCATGCCCGGCCGGCGCTTCAGCGACGGGCTGCACCAGGCCCTGGAGGCCAAGGAGAACGTCACCATCGAGCGGGAGAGCCAGACTTACGCTTCCATCACTTTCCAGAATTACTTCCGCATGTACGAGAAGCTGGCCGGCATGACCGGGACGGCCAAGACGGAAGAGGAGGAATTCATAAAAATTTACGGCATGGAAGTGGTGGTGGTGCCCACCAACCGCCCCATGATCCGCGACGACCAGCCGGACGTAATCTACAAAACCAAGGAAGCCAAGGCCCGCGCCGTGGTGCGGGACATCGAGGAGATTCACGCCACGGGCCAGCCGGTGCTGGTGGGGACGATCTCCATCGAGGCCTCCGAAGCCTTCAGCCGCCAGTTGAAGAAAGTGCAGGTTCCCCACAACGTGCTCAACGCCAAGTACCACGAGCAGGAGGCGGAAATCATCGCCGGCGCCGGGGAAGCGGGCCGGGTCACCATCGCCACCAACATGGCCGGGCGGGGCACGGACATCAAGCTCGGCGAGGGCGTCACCGAACTGGGCGGGCTGTTCATCATGGGCACCGAGCGCCACGAGAGCAGGCGCATTGACAACCAACTGCGCGGCCGCTCCGGCCGCCAGGGCGACCCCGGGGCCTCCCGCTTTTACCTGTCCCTGGAAGACGACCTGATGCGCATCTTCGGCGGGGAGCGCATCGCCAACCTGATGACCCGCCTCAAGGTGGAGGAGGACGAGGCCATCACCCACTCCCTCATCTCCCGCGCCATCGAAGGCGCCCAGAAGAAGGTGGAAGCCCACAACTTCGAAATCCGCAAGCACGTGCTGGAATACGACGACGTGATGAACCGGCAGCGGGAAATCATCTACGGCCAGCGCCGCGAAATCCTGGGGGGCGACATCGAAAACATCCTGCTGGACATGACCGACGTGGTGGTGGAGGACGTGATCACCGAGTTCGCCGAGTCCAAACACCAGGACCAGTGGGACGTGGAAGGGCTGCGCAACCAGTTTGTGGCCGACTTCGGCGTGGAGCCCGGCGTGGACTGGGAGGACGAGGGCATTTCCGCCCAGATCCTGCGGGAAAAATGCATGGCGCAGGTGGAGGCAATGTACAGCCAGAAGCGGGACGACCTGCGCGCCCTGGTGGCCTCGGCCCAGGGCAGCCTGCCCTCCCCCGAGGAGGTGAGCGAGGTCTTCCATGGCTTCCAGCGCCAAGTGCTCCTGTCCATCACCGACAACCTGTGGAAAGACCACCTGCTGTCCATGGACCACCTGCGCGAGGGCATCGGGCTGGTGGGATATGCCCAGAAAAAGCCCATAGACGAGTACAAGCGATCCGGCTTCGACATGTTCTCGGACCTGATGTTCCGCATCAGCAAGGAAGCCGTCACCACCTTCTACCGGGCCCAGTTCGGGCGCGAGCAGCCCGCCCCCGTCGCCCGCAGGGAAGTGGAACTGGACTACACCCACGGTGAGTTCCCCGAGGAACTGCAGGATTCCGGGCAGCAACCCGCCCCCCGCCAGCCGGTGCGCAAGATGGAAAAGCTGGGCCGCAACTCCCCCTGCCATTGCGGCAGCGGCAAGAAATACAAGAACTGCCACATGCGGCTGGAGCAGCAGGCCGGCCAGGGCGTGGGCTAGCCTCCGATGGAATCGAGGCGGAACGGCCCCAGCGTCCCGCCTGCCCCGATAATTCTTGTGCCATTCCCGCAAATCCGATATATAACTCTATTTAGGTC
>CBDUSX010000023.1:0-19136 GCA_965369935.1 uncultured bacterium | reverse complement strand
CGCCGGAATGCCGGGGCACTCCGCGCGCGATTTGAAGCATGGAAGCAAAGCGCCGGGAGGCGCTCCCCCACGCCCGGCAATCAGGCAAACACCATCAGGCAAACATCTTCAGGCGTTGCTTGCGAGGCTTCGCGTTTTGCAAGCGCGCTTCGTCCGAGGGCGCAAGCCGTCGGATGCGGCGGCCCGTGGCATAGAACAAACGCCTGGCGTGCTCGATTTCCGATTGAATCTGCTGTTTCGTCTTTTCAAGTTCCATGATTTCTTCCCTGAAATTACGGACACGTATCCCGGGGATACACATAATGGGTAAGGGCCGACGGGGAATCCCCCGGCATTCGGGTCCGATGGGCAGTCCCCATCTGGTATTGGCTCCTTTACGCAGGAGATGCGTATGGGCGCGCAACGGACCACGCCGGAGGATTTCCCTGGCTTGTTTACGTTATCGGCGGGAGGGCGGAAAACTTTAGGGGATGCAGTTCCTCGGGCCGGGCGGCCCGGGCGGACGGCTCAACCCGAGAAGCGGCCGGGGCTGAAGGGGAGCAGGGCGGCAGGCGGTTTGCCGTCCAGAATGAGTTGGCTCATATGGATGGCCGTGGCCGGCGCGAACAGAATGCCGTGGCGATGGTGGCCCGTCGCAATGAACAGCCCCTCCACTTGCGAGGCGCCCAACAGCGGCGCATTGTCTCTGCTCCCAGGGCGGAAGCCGCTCCAGGTCTCCTCGATGGGCAGGTCGTACACGCCGGGCACGGCTTCCCACGCCCCTTTCAGCAGCGAGTACAGCCCGCCGGCGGTGAGGCCGCGGTCGAAGCCCATGTCCTCCACGGTGGCGCCGAAGACGATGCGGCCGTCGCTTTTGGGGGCGATGTAAATGTCCGGAGAGCGGATAACGTGGGTGAGAAAATCCAGGCGGGGGGCGCGCAGGGAGAACATCTGGCCCTTCACCGGACGCACCGGCGGCCGCACCTGCTCCGGAAGGCCGGAGAGCAGCCCGGACCAGCTTCCCGCCGCCAGCACGAGCCGCCCGCCGGGCCATTCCCGCTCCCCCGCCATCACTCCCAGGTAGCGGCCGTTCCCGCAACGGATGTGGGTGACTTCCGTGTGCTCGCACAAGGTGCCGCCGGCTTTCAGGAAGGCCTGCTTGAGGGCCTCCATCAGCTTGCGGTTGTCAATCTGATGATCCATGGGGCACGACACCCCCGCGCTGACGAAGTTGGAAAGCTGCGGCTCCATTTCCCGCACTTCGTCTCCGGAGAGCCAGCGCACCGGCAGCCCTTTTTCCAGTTGGTACTCGTACAGCTCCTTCATCACCGCCGCGTCGTCCGCGTCCAGGGAGACGGCCAGGGTGCCCTCCGTGCGGTAATCCACCTCGATGCCGGAGCATCCCTCCAGTTCCGCCACGAATTCCGGATAAAGGCGCATGCTCTCCCGCGCCAGTTCCAGGTTGCTGTCCTGCTGATAGTGGGCCTCATTGGCGGGCGCGAGCATGCCGGCGGCGGCCCAGGAAGCCTCGCGGCCGGCCAGCCCCCGCTCCAGGATGGTGACCGGCTCTCCGCGCTGGGCGAGCTTCCAGCCCACGCCCAGACCCACGACGCCCGCGCCGATGATGAGGGTGCCCTTTTCCATCATGCGTTCCATGATTGCCGCCCCGCCCGGCGGAGCCAAGCCTCAAGCACCGGCGTCGGGTTGCTTCCGCGGGGGCGGCGGGCCGGTTGATCCGGCCAGATTGCCCTGTTCATTTCTCCGGCACCCGTGCCATAATGGGACGTTCGTTGAGTCTGTCTTAGGATACGTAAAACTTCCAGTTTCACACAACCGGATCCGTGCATCGTTGCCCCGCAAGGCGGGGGCGGCGGCGGTCTTTTTTTCATACTACAACATACTTCGCGGAACGGGAATTTGCTCCACCGCGAGACCGGTCCGCCCATTCTCCGTAAGGCTCGTTCTCCACGGAGATATGGCCGCGGGCGACACGCAAAGCGAATCTGCCGTACAAAGATTCCGGGCATGCCTGTGCGGGCTATGCGTCCGAGACCTTAATTTGGGGGGAGTTGCATGGCCGACACCGCCTATCCCGAATTTCACAAGACCCTGCTGGCCGAGGCCACCTACCCCGTGGCGAAGCGGCGCATCAAGTTCGTGGAGACCCATCACTCGTACGTGTACAAGACGGGCGATACCGCCTACGTGGTGCGCAAGACCGGCCCGGCCGATTCCGGCATAGCCTTGAAGGAGGTTTACGCCCGCGAAACCCTGGCCCTGGGCAGGCGCTGGGCGCCGGACGTTTATCTCGACGTGGTGCCCATCGTCAGGACGGCCGGAGGCTTTTCCCTGGCGGGAGAGGGGGAAGTGGTGGACTACGCCCTCAAGCTGAGCCAGCTTTCCGACAATTACTGGCTGCACAAGCTGCTCGGGCAGGGGAAATTCAGCCCTGGCTCCGTGGGCAAGCTGGCCCGCTATCTGGCCCAGTGCCATCGGGACAGCTCCCCGGAGGCGATTCCGCCGGAGGCCGGGCGCCCGGAGCATCTGCGCGATCTGGCCGAGGAGGTGTTCTATCAGGTCAAGAAGTACGTCAACGTCACCGTTCCCGCACCCGTGCTGGATACGGTGACGCGGCCCATGTTCAAATTTATCGAAGACCACCGCAAACTGATCCTGCGGCGGCAGAAGAAGGGACGGATCGTGGAATGCCACGGCGCCTTCGTCCCGCAGCACATTTACATCAAGGGAAAGGACATCTTCGCCGTCTCTCCCTTGAGCGGCTCGAAAAAGTTCCGCACCCTCGACGCGGCCAACGACCTGGCCACCCTGCTCAACGAGTTGATGCGCCATGGGGCGCAGGAGCAGGGCGAGTTGCTCGTGAAGCGCTACCGGGCCGCCTCCCGCGATCGGGAAGTGGCGACCATGCTGCCGGCCTACCGCACCCTGCAAGCCATGCGTAGCGGGCTCAACTTCAGTGAGGTGCACTCCGGGGAGGCGCTTACAGAACAGCAGCGCAGGGAGGCGGGCAAGACCGCCCATTCCTATTTTGAACTGGCCGTGCAATCCGCGCGTGAAATTCCGCGCTAGCCGCCACTCCCTCCGCCTCCGGATCAATCAGCTGCGGGAAACATCCCGGCAAATGCGGGGTTCCACTGGCCCCCCTCGCGCCCTCGGTCTCATCCGCCGCGGGAAGACCCCCGGGATGGGAGAGCACCCCTCCAGACGAGCAGGCAGTAACCGTCAAACAGCAGCAAGGCTGCGATCAGCACCAAACCGAATGTCCGGTCGCGGCGGCTCTCACTCTCCAGATCGGCTCGGTAATCCCGCGGAGAGAACACCGCCCCTCCCCCTTGCGCCTCATACATGCCGACAATGCGGCTACCCGGGGTTTCTTCGGAATCCGCCCCGTACGGCCCCGGAGCCTGGTAAACCAACTTCACGGCGGCTTTGCGCCCGCAGAGCGCCAGCACCTGCTCTCTCAGTCCTGCCGGGCGGCGGTACACAAACGGTTGAGGGGCCCCGCCCTCCAGCCGAATCCTCAGTCCGGGCGGCGCGCCTCCGCTCCGGAATTCCTCGCAATCCGCGATCGTTCCCTGAATTTCCCGCGGCGGCGCTTCATCCGGGCTATCCGCCCCGCTGCCAAAATAAAACATCGCCCCCATTCCCAGCAGCAGCGCGGTGCAGAGAACGGAGAACAGCTTCGCCTGAAAACGGGTCAGGAGCAGCTCGTTCGCTGCTTTGCGCAACCAGCCATCGCCCATCGGCGCAACCAGAAATAGTTTATGGAATAAAGATGAAGAAGAATCGGAGCGCGCAGGCGCTCGCGGCTCAGGCGGTGAGTACCTCGACACCACCCGCCGTAACCAGCACTGTGTGTTCCCACTGGGCCGATAGAGAGCCGTCCCGGGTGACGGCCGTCCAGCCGTCGGGAAGTATTTTGATCGCGTATTTGCCGGCGTTGATCATGGGCTCGATGGTGAAGACCATGCCCGGAAGGAAGGGGTGACCCTTGCCTTTCATGCCGAAATGGGGAATCTGGGGATCCTCGTGAAAGCGCACGCCGGTGCCATGGCCCACAAAGTCGCGTACCACCGAATAGCCCAGTTTCTCCGCGTGGCTTTGGATGGCATAGCCGATGTCGCCCACGAATCCGCCCGGCTTCACCTGGGCAATCCCGATTTCCAGGCAGTCCCTGGTTACCTGCACCAGTTCCCTGGCCTGGGGGCTCACTTCCCCGACCATGAACATGCGGCTGGAATCCCCGTAATAACCGTCCAGAATCGTGGTCACGTCCACGTTCAGGATGTCTCCAGAGCCCAGCACACGGTCTTCCGGAATGCCGTGGCAGACCACCTCATTGACCGAGGTGCACACGCTCTTGGGAAAGTCCTTGTAATTCAGCGGGGCCGGCGTGGCGCCATGGCCGAGGGTGTACTCGTGCACCCACGCGTCAATCTCGTTGGTGGTCACCCCTTCCCGGATGCGCGTCTCCAGCATGTCCAGAATGTCTTTGTTGAGGCACCCGGCCTTGCGGATGCCCGCGATTTGCGCTTTGTTCTTGATGAGACTGGGACTGACCGCGTAGGCGCCAGGATCGGCCCCGGAGCGCACGCCCCAGGTGGGCGGGCCCCCGCGCTTGTCCTCAACCATGTGGCACTTTTTGTATTTCTTCCCACTTTCGCACCAGCATGGGTCGTTGCGGCCCCGCTGTTTGCCTGGGGTTGTTTGTTTCATGGTCTTGCGTTCGGTTGTCCGATTCCCTGCTTTCCCGGCCTCATCGTGCCACCGCCTGGCCTGGGCATTTCTTTAGGTGACGTTTGCTTCGATGATGTTTGCATCGATGTTGCGCCCCGCTGCCGGCGGTTGCCGCTGTGCGGGTAACTATAAATTTTATCAGGAGCCTCGGTGCGGTGCAACAATGACGTAATCGCCCCACGGCCCCCCGGCCCGCGAATTTTTTTCCTGCGCCGCCGGGCGGGCTCCTCAGGGCCGGCCACGATTGCGGCGTTTCCTCTGGCGATGACCCTGCAAGAACCCCGCATGCAAGAACCCGGCATTTTTTTTAATCAGGCGCAGCCCAAGCAGGCGCAGCCATGAACCCCGCTCCACCACACCGGGCCCTGCGGGTGGCGCTGCTGTTCTATCCGCCCATGCTGCTGGCCGGGCTGATGTTCCTGCGCGCTCCGGGGGTGCTACGGGTGGAGCGCTGGCCCCACACCGCCCTGGGGCTGGGGGTGGCCTGCGCCGCCGGCGCGCTGGTGATTGCCCTGAGCCGCTGGGCCGTGCGGCGCACGGACTGGGGAAAACTCCTGCGCGAGGAGTTCCGGTTCGTGCTGGGGCCCATGGCCTCCTGGGAAATCCTCCTGCTGTCCCTGCTCTCCGCCTTCGGGGAGGAAGTGCTGTTCCGGGGCGTCATCCATCCCCGCCTCGGGCTGTGGCTGACGGCGCTGCTGTTCGCCTGCCTCCACTTTCCCTACCGCCGGCAGCTGCTGCCCTGGAGCGCCTTCGCCCTGGTGCTGGGGGTAGTGCTGGGGCTGCTCACGGAGGGATTCGGCTCCCTGTGGCCGGCCATCATACTCCATTTCGTCGTCAACTACTTCAACCTGCACGACCTGGCTCACCCAGGCCACGAGGAGCCCCCCGCGGGAGGGTGAACTTGCGGGGCGGGTGCGCTGATTTATTTGACTTTGGCATTTGGCTTTTCTTTTGGGAAGCCGCGGCATAAAAGTAAGGAACGCCGCGCCGCCCGCGCAGGGCCATCGGGGCTTGTGCCCAGCCGTGCCTTTTTGATTTTTCAATTTTTTGATAGGCGACCCAGAGGCTCCCGCCATGCGCTTCCGCAGGTCCAGCCGGATTCAGCTCTCTCCCATCAAGGAGATCGAGCTCGCCGCGGCGCGAGTGCCCGACGCGGTGTCCCTGGCCCAGGGCATTCCCAGCTTCGACACACCGGAGGTGATCAAGGCCTATGTGAAGGAGAAGCTGGATCAGGGTGAGGTGGCCCGCTACTCGCTGTCGCCCGGACTGCCCGAGCTGCGGGAACTGGTGGCCGAGACCCTGCTGGGCGAGGGCATGCGCTACGACCCGGACGGGGAGATTCTCATCACCGCCGGCTCCATCGAGGGCATTTCCGCCACCCTGCTGGCCATCACGGAGCCGGGGGACGAGGTGATCCTGCCTTCGCCCTGCTATGCCTCCTACCAGCAGGTGATCCGCATGGCGGGATGCGAGCCCCGCTTCGCTCCACTGGACGAGGAGCACAATTTCGACCTGGACGTGGAGGCCATCGCCCGGCTGATCACGCCGCGCACGGCGGCCATCTTCTACTGCAACCCCAACAACCCCACCGGCACGATCTATTCGCGGGCCCAGTCCCTGCGCATGCTGGAGCTGGCGGAGCGGCACGATCTGATGATCGTCACGGACGAGGTTTACAAGGACTTTCTGTTCAACGACGAGCCCTACTTTTCTCCGGCCCAGCTGGAAGCCTTCCGGGAGCGGGTGGTGCGGATCTTTTCCCTGTCCAAGGCATACGCCATGACGGGCTGGCGGGTGGGCTACCTGCATTCCGACCGCAAGGTGGTGGACGAAATCCTCAAGGTGCACGACGCCCTGGTGACCTGCGCCCCCGTCATCTCCCAGCACGCGGCCGTGGCGGCCCTGGCGGAGGGCGGAGAGGCCGTCCGCGAGTTCAAGGCGGCTTACCGGAGCAGGCGGGACCTGATGTTGCAGCACCTGGACGAGCTGTCTCACATCTTCGATTACCAGCAGCCCAACGGCGCCTACTTCGTCTTTCCCCGGGTCAAGGATCCTGTTCCCTTCAGCGCGGATTCGAGACGTCTGGCCCTGGACCTGCTGGAGCGGGCGCGGGTGGCCGTCGTGCCCGGCAGCGCCTTTGGGCCCACCGGCGAGTCCCACCTGCGCATGTCCTTCGGGCGGGAGGAGGCCGATATCGAAGAAGCCTTCCGGCGCATGGGCGCCTATTTCGGGCGCGGCGCGGGCGGGCATGCCGCCTCGGCGGCGGTGGTTCCCTTTCCTCCCTCCCAGGCCGCGGCGCGGGCGGATGGGGGCAGGGCGGGAGGCGCGTTGCGCCGCCGCACCCGGGGTCTGGCGGTGCGCTATCTGTCCCTGCTGGCGCGGATGTATCTGTGGCGGCGCAGGCCGCGGGTGGTCGCCATCGCGGGCAACCGGGGCAAGACGGTCTTCAAGCGCACCCTGGCCGGCCTGTTGAGCCGCCGCTACGCGGTGCGGGCCAACCCACGCTCCTACAACACGGAAATCGGCCTGCCCCTGGCCGTGCTGGGCCTGGAAATCAACCCCCGCGATTGGAAAGCCGTCCTGCGCACCCTGCTCCATGCCACCGCGCGGGCCCTGTTTCACAGGGAGCCCCTGGAACTGCTGGTGCTGGAGTTGGGGACGCGCCGGCGAGGCGACATGGCCGGTTTGCTGCGCACCGCCAAGCCCGACTGGGCCATCGTGACCAACCTCGGCATGGAACACGAGGCCGCCCCGGAGGAACTGGCGGCGATGCAGGAAGAAATGGCGTATCTGATCGGCGAGGTGCCGCCCGGGCGGCTCTTGCTGAGCGGGGACGATGAGTTGCTGGCCCCGCTGGCCGCCAAACGGCAGGCCCCCCCGCTCACCTTCGGCCGGGCCCGCCTGAACAGCCGGGGGAAGGGCCATCTGTTCCGGGGCGAGACGGGCAGCTACGTGATCGGCGGCGAGCTTGCCGGCACCAGCGCGCTGTATGCGGTGCAGGCGGCGGTTCTGCTGGGAGAAGCCCTGGGAATGGAACGCGAAGAACTGGAAGCGTTTCTCAGGGAGGTTTCCGGCGCGCCCGCGCCCGCGGAGGTGCAGCGGGAGCGAAATCAAAATGCAGGGTAAGCGCCAGGCGCCCGGATAATTTCGGATTTCTTTGGCTGAACCGGCCCGCGAGGCGATCACTCCAACAGGCTGACTGCAACAGGCAATGCGCCCGGGCCGCCTGCTATAATTGCAATTGGCGGGCGATTCGGGGAATCAATCAATTACGGCTGCAATTTATTGGCGCGGAGAGGATTTGCGTGGAGAGGATGGCATGACCGACAGAATTATCGAAAAGCTGCGCAAGTTCTGGATCCTACCCGCCCTGGCGGCGCTGGTGGCGCTGGCGATTTTTTGGGTCTTTCCCCTGGAATCCGGTCACGCACGGGCGGCGCCCATGCCCGAATTTACCGCCACCTCACCCGATCTGTGGGTCAACTCCCCGCCCCTCCGCAAAGCCGACCTGCGGGGCAAGGTGGTGCTGCTGGAAATATGGACCAGCATATGAATCAACTGCATCCGCAGCTTCCCATGGGTCCATCGGGTTGAACAGAAATACGGCGGCAAGGGTTTTCAGGTGATCGCCATCCACACGCCCGAGTTCGATTTCGAGAAATCGCGCAAGCGGGTGGAGGCTGCCGTGCAGCGGTTCGATTTAAAGCATCCTGTGATGATGGACAACGACTACGCCTACTGGAAGGCGCTCGGCAATTCCTACTGGCCCGCCTTCTACCTGGTGAACAAAAAGGGCATCATCGTGCAATCCTTCACGGGGGAAATGCACGCCAACACCGACCGCGCCAACCTGATCGAAGAAATCATCGAACTGATGCTCAAGGAGACCTGAGCCCCCTCCCCGTGCGCCTTAAGCTCCCCCACTCCGCAGCAAGACCAGACCCAGCACGATGGGCGCCAGGACGTAGCCCGTGAAATGGACGGCGGTGCCCGCGGTTTTGCCCCACCGCTCCTGCATGGGCCCCAGCTTCCAGAAGGACAGCGGCAGCTTCACCCCCATGATATGGGCCGCGTAAACGGCCAGGTCCAGCAGTCCGATCGCCAGTGCCGCATAGCCTGCCAGTTGGTTGACACTCATGGGATCGCTCCTCTTGGGATGGGTGTCCGCGCCGCCTCATTTTCGCGCACGGTGTGCGGGGATTCTCATTTACGGGGGCGGTAGAAGCTTTCCAGGATGGTCTGCAACTGCCGCTGATCGTCCGCCGTGGCGCAGCCCTGAGGCGAGGTGCTGATGCGGCAAAGCTGGGCGAACCACTTCCTGTCGCCGGAGACGTGGAACCCGATGGCATTGATCGTCACCAGGGGAAAGCGCCGCCGCGCGGCCAGCACCGCATCCACGGTATGGCCGGTTTTGCCGCCGTCCTCCCCGTCGGAAATCACCACCAGCACCGGAAAGCGCAGCCCCGAGCGGTAAAGCGGCTGGTCGCCCGGCACCGCGAAGATGTCCAGGGTGCGGATGACGGCCTGGTACAGGTTGGTGCCCCCCGACGTGCGGATGCCCCGGATTTTCCCGATCAACTGGTCGCGCAGGCCCGGCTGCCCCACGGGAATGAACGTGCCCGGCGGCGCCCCGCCGACAGCCACGGGTTTGCGGCGCGTGTTGAACGTCCACAGTTGCACCCGCGTTTCGCGTGACATGCCCCGCAGCACCTGAATCAGGGCGGTCTTGGCTTCGTCCAGTTGCGTGCCCTTCCTGCCCGGCACCCTGGTCAGCATGGAGTCCGAAGTGTCCAGCAGGAACACCACCGAAGGATAGCGCGGAGGAGGAGCGGCGCCGGGCGCGGGCGGAGTGACCACCGGCGGCGTGGGAGGCCGCGGCAGGGCCGCGCGCGGGGGCTTCGGCGGCACGGGCGTGGGCGTTACGGGCGGCGGCGGCGGCTTGATGAACTGGGTGCCCTCCGTGGAGATGCTGGACTCGTCGGTCAACTGCGCCCGTGCCTCCCCACAGAGCAGGAGCAGGCCCGCCAATACCGGCAGCAGCCGGAGCAGCCTGCGCTCCGCCGTGCCGATCCGGAAGCCCTTACGCATGCCGGACCTGAGGTTCATGGAGCAAGACTCCCATTCGCGGTGATTTTCCGCCCGGGGCGGCATGACGGGATGCGCACGGAGAGGGGAACCCATTCCTGAAGGAAATCATTACGAGTAACCCCGCAAAACATCCCTGCAATCCCCGCGCCCGCCGGCCCGGACGCTGCCGAACGGGCGGCATTCTTTCAATCCGGCTTGCGCAGGGCCGCCTCAAACAGATCAAGGGTTTCGGCCAAAAAGCCCTGGGGAGAAAAGCGGTGCTCCGCCTGCTGCCGGGCGCCCTTGCCCAGCCGGACGCGCAAACCCTCGTCCGCGGCAAGACGCGCCAGGGCGGCAGCCAGTTCGGCCTCGTCCGGGGAGGCGGTGACAAGCCCGCTGCGCTCATGCTCCACCACCTCGGGCAGGGCGCCGGTGGGAAAGGCCACCACGGGCGTGCCCACCGAGAAGAACTCCACGGCAACGCGGCAGTTCACTTCCGAGGCCAGGGAGGGGATCACGCCAATGTCCGCCCAGCCCATCGCCTGCCTGATATCCTCCCGAAACCCAACGAAGCGCACATGATCCTCCAGTCCGGCCTGCCGCACCTGCCGCTCCAGGGCCGGCCGCTCCGGGTCTTCCCCCGGCGCGGACTTGGCGAATATGGCCAGCAGCACCTTTGGCTGGCGGCGCACCAGGCTGTTTAGCGCGGACAGCAGTGCCGCATGGCCCTTTTCCGGATAGAGCCGTCCCACGATGGCCAGCAGCAGCCGCTCCTCCCGCACACCCAGTTGGGCGAGAAATTCCCGCTTGCCCTTGCGGCGCTGCCCGGCGCTGCGCTCGGGCGGCAGATCAATGGGGTAGTAGATTGTGCGGATGCGCTCCGGGGGCAGGCCCAGGGCCCCGGCCATCTGCTCCCGCACCACCTGCGAGGAGGCGATCAGCCCGCCGCACCAGTCAGCGTGCATTTTCCGGTTCAGCCAGCCGCCGCGCAAGGGGCGCGCGGTGCCCCGCGTGCGCAGGACTTTCAGGCCTGGCTGGCGCCGCCCGGCCCACAGGTGAAACGGAAACTCCGCGGAACGGAACACGTCCACCACCTCGATGCGCTCCCGAACCTGCAGGGCCGTCATGCCGGCCAGGGCCTCCCGCCAGCGCAGGGGGTTTACGCCCGGCACCGGGATGGTGGTGACCAGGGGCAAGCCGCGCCGTTCCAGTTCCTCCGCGTTGCGGGTGCCCGGCTGCGTCCACAGAATCACCCGGTGTCCCGCGGCCAGCAACTGCTCGGCCAGCGCCGCGGCATAGGCCGCCTCGGCGTTCCACCAGTGGACGCAGGAACTGAGCAGGACATTCACGCAGTTCTGCCCTGCGCGGCCTCGTCCCCGGTGCTCGCGGGATCGGTCTCCTGGATGTCGTGGGAGCAGCCCAGGGTGTCCTGGATCAGGCGGTCGGCGATGGCCTTCGGATTGTCCACCACCCGGTCGTCGTCAATGTTGACGATCACATTGTGCTTCATGGCGGCAAAATACCGATCCCGCAAACCCTCGTCGCCGGCCAGCTGGGCGGCGTCGAACTTGGAGATGAACAACAGCACCAGCTGGGGCAGGCCGTTGTAATAGGCTTCCTTGTAGTGAATGATCTCCAGCGCCTGGGACAGGGAAAGGGTGCTGGGCAGCACCAGATAGGTCAGGCGGCGATTTGGCGGAAGCTGCTTTTGCCCCTCGATGAACTTCAATATGCCCTGGGGGCGCTCCGCAGGCAGCCTGGTCAGGGTCAGGTCCTGCGATTTGTAACCGAAGTTGGTCAGGCCGCTGCGCAGACCCCGGTAAAACAGGGACAGCGCATCGGAGACGTTGCTCAGCTTGGCGAAGATGGGAAGCTCCGAATTCATGCCGAAGTAGGCGCCCGTGCAGAACTGGGAGGCGTAGAAGCGGCGGAAGATCGCCCGATCCAGAAATTCCCGCTGCAAGTCGGCGAAGGAAAGCTCCTTCAGGGCCCGCACGAAGAGCCAGGTCTGCTTGAGATGGGCCATCCGCTTGCGAATGTTGGGAATATGAATCCGTTCCACGTAGGAGGCCTGGGCCGGCAGCATGTGCTGCCGGATATAGTCGGGCAGGTTCGCCGCTTCCTTGTCCAACCGTTCCAGGCGTTCGGTGATGTTGACGACCGCCTGCTGGGTGGTGACCTTTTGCCGCACCGCACGCCGGAAATTTCTGCACACCTCCTGAAAGGCGTCGTAGCCTTCCAGCACCCCGCGCGTTTCCTCCGGGTTCAGGCCCTCGAATTCAAAGTTGCGCAATTCTTCCTCCCCCTCCCGCCACGCCTGGATGCACGCTTCCAACTGCCCGGCGATGGTGGCGGCGGATTCCGGCGGGCCAAAGGCGGGAGGAGGGAGGAGGGGCTGATCCACCTTTTTGGCCATCATCCTCTGCAAGCGCGAGCGCCCTTGCCGCTCCTCCAGCATCTGGCGTTCATTGTCGCCGAAGTGGATGGCCAGCGCCTTTTCGCTCTTGCTCCGGTACAGCGCCCGCAGGCTTTCCACCGCCCCGTAGCCCACTTCCGCGGCGGCGGCGATCTTCCCGATTTCCTGCTTGACGAATTCCAGCCGTTCCTCCACCAGCCGCAGCACTTCCAGGGTATCGTACCCGGTGGGCTCGCCGGTCAGCGGTTTGGCGAGCTTCGCCACCAACCTGCGGTTGGCTTCGCGGATGGCCACCATGGTTTTCTGGTTCTCCGCCACCCCGCGGTTCGCCTTCTCGTCGATCTCGGCCAGCTCTTCCCTGAACAGCAGCAGGCGTTTTTCCAGGTTCCGGCCCACAGCCTCCACCTCACCGCTGGGCACGCGCGCGATATTGTTGAGCTGTTCCAGCAACTGCGGAAGCTCGGCGTGATAGCGCTCGCGGAGGCTGACGCCGTAGTCGGCCTGCAAGTGCGCGAACAGGGTCTTTTGCATCTTGCTGAAGGCGAGCAGGTAGGCGGTGAGGTTTTTTTTCTTCTGCTCCATCAACTCATTGGAGCCCGCCACGTTTTCCTTGACCAGTTGGTTGAACTTGTCCAGCAGCTCTTTGGATTTATCCATCAGTTGCTGGTCCATGGCGCGAATGTAATCTTCTCCCGAGTCCACGTGTTCCGCCGTGATTTCCGCATCCCTGAGATAATCGTTCACCGCCTTGAGGGCCATGAAATAGTTGGTTTCCTGGGTCTCCAGCTTTCCGGCTTGCAGGTCGCGGTCGTTGCGGAAAGCCACCACTTCCGCCTGGTGCTGCTCGGTCATGCGGTCCACGGCCTGCTCGTAGGAATCCGAGGCGGGGTGCTGGAGCACTTCCGTGGTCTGCTGCAAAGCCGCGAGTTCGTTCTGGGACTCGGCGGCTTTTTCCGCAAAATACCGCTCGTAAAAATCCTCATCGGACTGCTCGTCGAAGTCCTGGGATTTAAGATAGGCCATCATCGAAAGCTGCTCTTCGAGAAACACGCTGAACTCGAAGTCGTTGGCGTGAAAAAGCTGTTGGGTCTCCTTGTTGTTGAAGACTCCGGACAAGGCCAGACCCGGCAGGTAGTATTCCTTGCGGTTGTCCTGGATTTCCGATTCCGAGCTGAAAAACACGAAGTCGGGAAAGGACTGGCGGTCGGGCAGTTTCCCGTACCTGCCGCCGATCAGATTGGCCAGATGCCCTACCTGCAGCAAGGCCTCCTGACACCGCTCCACCTTGTCGAACACGAGGTTTCCCGTAGTGTCACCCGCCTTGATCCTGCGGAATTCGCTTTCTGCGAAGCCCAGAAAGACCCTCAATTCCTTGTAGATCGTGTCCAGATGCTCCGAGGTGACTTTTTTCAGGGGCGGCGCCTCTCCGCGCGCCCATTCCTGCACGATGGGCAGCCGGTGGTTGATCAGCTCCGAATGAAACTCACCTTCCCGGCTCTCCCCGAACACGCCCTTCAGGGTTTTCACCACCTCATCGAAGATCGTCTGTACCCGCCGCGAGGACTCAAAATATTCGGGAATCTGCTCGACGGTGTCGCACAGGTAGTACAGAGAGTCGAGCGGTATGAGCTGGCCCAGCCCGTATGGCCGCAACAGCTTGATCGTCTGCGCGGCCATGGGCCCCAGGCAGCCGATTTTCAGGCGGGACGCATAGCGCTGCAGCTTCACCTGGCGCCCCAGGCTTTCCTGGAACATGTGTTCCAGGTACTTGTGCCGGATGCCTGCGCGAATGTCCCCGAACCTGGGTTGTCCTCGTTCGGTGATGACCGCGTTGTCCACGGTGAGGACGCGGTCTCCCAACTCCGCGCCGAGGGAGGCCAGGCTGCCGTCCTTGGTGGCGGGCTCGCCCAGATCGAGCCGCATGGCCCTGACTTCATACAAGGGGATGTAGCGCGCGGTGGGTTTCCACAGGAACGAGACGTTCCCCTCGATGCAATTGACCCTTAAGGCGCGCACCTCGTCCAGGCGGACTTCCTCCTCGGCCTGGCCCCGCGGCTGCCGGTAGATCATGCTGACGGAGCTCAAGGGAATGTCCCGCTCCAGCAGGCCCTTGGCCGCGAAGTCGGAGGGGGTCACCTTTTCCCCGTCAATGTTGATGCCGGTGAGGCCGTCCGTGCCTGGGGGCGCAAGGCGCACGGACTCGATGCTGGTAAGCGGAAGGTCCAGCACGATCAGCTTTTCCCGCAATTTCCCGGAGAGGTCCAACTCGTCAATATGGCCCACTCCGAACTGCCGGTACAGGCGCCGCAACTCATCGAATGCGAAGGTGATCGCCTTGTCTGCGTGGTTGATGCGGATATGGGAGAAGAAGGGGGTGGCCAGGGTGGGATAGCGCGGCAGTTCCACCACCAGGTTGTCAAGCTGCTCCTCGCTGCGCAGGGTGATTGCCCCGTCGAAGTGGTCGAACAGCAGGTCACAGCTGGCGCCTTTTTCGGCGAGAATTTCCTTCAGCAGATCGTGGGTGCGCCTCATCTCCCCATGCACGATCACGTTGCAGAGGGGATATCTGCGCTGAATGCCGGAAATCTCCCGCAGGAAAGAAACGGCGTGGGGAAAATTGGAATACAGCTCGACCACGATTTGATAAACCGGCTCCTGAGTCTTTTCCAGGATACCGCGCGCCAGCTCGGCTCCCGTCAGGGGCCGATTGGCCTCGGTTACGGGCACCATGGCGCGGCGCAGGGGCCTGCGCAGGTCGTCAGGCACATGATGGAGGTTGTATCCGTCGTAGGGGTTGACCACCACCACCCGGCCGTGGGAGGCGGCGGTCAGGGGAGGCGGCTTGCCCCGTTTGGCCAGGGCTACCGCATGCACGCGGATTTGGGCCTGCTCCTCGTCGGACAGCGGAAACAGATTGTAGTCAATTTCCAGCATCGCGAATCTTCCGCGGCAAGCAACCCATCGTTCAAGCCCGGCGCGGTCCATCTTCTGACCGGCAGGCGCATCTTCATCCCGCGGGCGGCAGGGCCGTTCCTTTCGGACAGCACCGGCGCCGCGTCCGGGTGCTCCCGGCGGGCCTCATTCAGGGCCGGACCTGGCCATTCCCACGAATTTCCCACTTCATTCCCGTCAGCCCTTCCAGGGCGAACGGACCTCGTACATGCAGCTTCTGGGTGCTGATTCCGATTTCGGCGCCCAGACCGAACTCCGCGCCGTCTACGAACTGGGTGGACACGTTGTGCATCACACAGGCCGCGTCCACGCTGCGCATGAACGCCCCGGCCTTTTCCGGATTGGTGGTGTAAATGGCCTCCGTGTGCCTGAGGGAATGGGCCTCGATGTGAGCCATGGCTTCCTCCATGGAGTCCACCGTCCCCACAGCCATTTTATAGTCGAGATACTCCGTGTCATAGTCATGCAGCGGGTCGAGGGGCTTCAGATATTCCGAGGCCATGGCGCCCGCAAACACGGGGTAGGCCCGCTCATCGGCCCGCACCTCCACCGCCGGCTCCGATTCCGCCAGCCGCCGCGCGAGGGGCGCCCCCACTTCCTCCAGAATGGAGCTGTGCAGCAGGAGGGTGTCCAGCGCCCCGCAGATGGACACCCGGCGCGTTTTCGCATTGACGATCAATTCCACCGCCTGGTTGGCGTCCACCTCCTCATCCACATAGGCGTGCACCACGGAAGCCCCGGTTTCGATCACGGGCACCATGGAGTTGTCCTGGGTGAATCGAATCAACTCCAGGCTGCCCCGCGGGATGATGACGTCAATCAGGCCGCGCATCTGCAGGAATGCGCCCGTGACCGCCCGGTCGCTGGAGTCCAGAAATTGCACGGCCTCGGGGGGCAGATCGGTCTGCTCCAGGGCCCGCCGGATGGTATCGGTGATGGCCCTGTTGGAGTGGATGGCGTCCGAGCCGCCTTTCAGCACCACGGCGTTGCCCGCCTTCAGGCAGAGCACCGAGGCATCCACGGTCACGTTGGGGCGGGCCTCGTAGATGATGCCCACCACGCCCAGGGGACAGCGCACCCGCCGCACCTCGATGCCGCTGGGCCGCTGGGCCGAGTCAATCTCCAGCCCCACCGGGTCGGGCAGGCCACACACCGTGGCGATGTCGCTCCGGATGGCCTCGATGCGCTCCGGAGTCAGCAGCAGGCGGTCCAGCCGCGTGCCCAGCCCCGCCCGCTCGCCCTCTTCCATGTCCCGGGCGTTGGCGGCCAGAATGTCGTCCGAGGCGCTGCGCAACTCCCGCGAGATTGCCTCGAGCGCCTCATTTTTCTGCGCGGTGCTCAGGGAGACGAGTTGCCGGGAGGCCTGCTGGGCCGCCCGGGCCTTTTCGCGCACGTAGCGGATCTGCTCCTCTTCGGCGCCGTTGTCCTTTTTACGGGTGCTCACTGTTCTCTCCGCTCCAGATTGGATGCCCCATGCACCGGGTTTCGCCGCCGGAGGCCCTTTAGCGGGGGCCCATGCGAATGGAGCCGTCCAGGCGGATCGTCTCCCCGTTGAGCATGGGCGAGACGATGATGTGCAGCACCAGGTCCGCAAACTCCTCCGGCTGTCCCAACCGGCGCGGAAAAGGCACCTGGGCCGCCAGGCTGTCTCTGACCTCCTGGGGAACCCGGCCCAGCAGCGGCGTGTCGAAGATTCCCGGGGCGATGGTCATCACTCTGATGCCGTGCTGGGCGAATTCCCGCGCGATGGGAAGCGTCATGCCCACGATGCCGCCCTTGGAAGCCGCATAGGGCGCCTGACCCACCTGGCCCTCGTAAGCCGCCACGGAGGCCGTGTTGACGACGACGCCGCGCTCGCCGTCCCCGTTGGGCTCGTTATGCGTCATGGGCTCGCAGGCCAGGCGGATGGTGTTGAAGGTGCCGATCAGGTTTACCTCCACCACCTTTTTGAAAAATTCCAACTCCATCGGCCCCTGCTTGCCCAGCACGCGCGCGGAATGGCCGATGCCGGCGCAGTTGATGGCGAAATGCACCCCGCCGAACCTCTCCACCGTCTCCCCCACCGCGGCCTCGACCTCCTCGGCGCTGCATACGTCCCCGTGGGCGTATACCGCGCGCTCCTTCCCCAGTTCCTTGACCATTTCCGCGCCGAGTTCGTCATTGAGATCCATCATCATCACGTTCGCCCCCGCCGCATGCAGGGCGCGGGCTGTGGCGCCTCCCAGGCCCGAAACGCCTCCGGTGATGAGCGCGGTGCTGCCCTTGATCTCCATAAAACCCTAAATTCTTTCGGTGCGCCACCCCGGAGGGCAGGGCAAAGCGAAGACACCGCCCCTTGCGGGCGGCGGCGCCGGAAACCATCCATTTTAACGGTGTTTATAAGTAGCTGATTTGCACGCTAATTTAAAGTACATTCTCGTGCTTTCCACCCGGCGGAACGGCCGGCACAACGCCCCCCGCACCACAGGAAAGACCGTGAGAAAGAATAAATTGAAAATTAATCCCGTTGCTGTAAATACAACGTGTTCCGGGGGCATATTGTTTCGTGGGAGGCTGGTTTCGTGGGAGACCGGTTTTGGAACAATCCGGGGCCGCGCTCCGGGGGATTGAATTCACAGCCACATACGGATGATACGCCATGAAATACGAGGTGCTGCCGCAGGCCGATCCGGAAGTCTTTGCGATCCTCCAGGGAGAGTCCACCCGCCAGAACGAGGGGCTGGAACTGATTCCCTCGGAAAATTACGTCTCTCCGGCGGTGCTGGAAGCCCTGGGCACCCTGATGACCAACAAGTATTCCGAGGGCACCCCGGGCCGGCGCTACTACGGCGGGCAGACCTACACGGACAAGATCGAGGCCCTGGCCATCGAGCGGGCGACGCGCCTGTTCAACTGCGATCACGCCACCGTGCAGCCGCTGTCCGGCGCGGCGGCCAACCTGATCGTGTACAGCGCCTGGCTGGAGCTTGGCGATACGGTGCTGGCCATGGACCTTTCCCACGGCGGGCACCTCACCCACGGGGCGCCGGTGACTTTCGCCGCCAAGGCGTACAACTTCATCCGTTACAAGATGAAGGACGTGGAGACGGGCGAGATCGATTACGACCAGTTGGAGGCCCTGGCCCTGGAGCACCGCCCCAAGATCGTTCTGGCCGGATTTTCCTCCTATCCCCGCCAGTTGGACTATCGGCGCATCGCGGCAATCGCGGAGAAGGTGGGCGCCATGGCCATGGCGGACATGGCCCACATCGCGGGGCTGATCGCCGGCAAGGCCCTGCCCAACCCGTTGGAGCAGGGTTTTCACGTGATGACCACCACCACCCACAAGACCCTGCGCGGCCCGCGGGGCGCCATCGCCTTGAGCAAGGGCAAGGTGGGCAACCCCCTGCGCGCGCCGGAGAAGACCCTGGAAAACCTGCCCACCCTGATTGACCGGGCGGTGTTTCCCGGCTTGCAGGGCGGGCCGCACATGAACAAGATCACGGCCATCGCCGTGGCCCTCGAGGAGGCCGGCCGGCCGGAATTCCAGGCCTATGCGGCGCAGGTGCTGAAAAACGCCACGGCCCTCTCCGAACATCTGATGGAAAACGGCGCCAAGCTGATCACCAACGGCACCGACAACCACCTGATGGTGCTGGAGACCATGCAGACCTTCAACAAGACCGGCCACGAAGTGCAGGAACTGCTGGAAAGCGCGGGGATCACCCTCAACAAGAACGCCACCCCCGACGACGCCCTGCCGCCCTTTAAGGCCTCGGGGGTGCGCCTGGGCACCCCTTCGGCCACCTCCCGCGGCATGAAGGAGCCGGAGATGGAGCGCATCGCGAACTGGATCATGGACGTGGCCGGCGGCAAGGCCGATCCCGCGGCCGTGCGGGAAGAGGTGAAAAAGCTGTGCCTGAGCTACCCTTCCCCCAGCGGCCTGGTGAGTAACTGAGGGGCTGCAATTTCAATCTGGATGGGGAAC
>CBDUSX010000022.1:0-19348 GCA_965369935.1 uncultured bacterium | reverse complement strand
AACTGCTGGGGGAACTGGACCCGCATGAAATGATCCGCATCCCCCTGCGCCTGGGCCTGGGGTGAATACTGAAAATCGAAACGCTCTTACTGCATTTGGGGGGCGTAACGCTACGAGTCTCGCGTTACTCCCCCCAATCCCCCCAGCAGGGGCCGAAGGCCCCTGCACCCGTTCTTTGCCAAGCTTGGCTTCCAGCCAAACCTGGCACTTAAAAGGGGGGCGTGGGGGGACGCAACACTGCGAGTCTCGCGTTGCTTCCCCCGCAACCTGTTTTCTTTTTTTCAGACAGAGCCTAGGCCGTGCCGGCCAGCTCCAACACGGTCTTGAGCAGCACGTCGGCCCCCGCGGCGGCGTGTTCCTGGAGCACGTCCTCGCTTTCGTTGTGGCTGATGCCGTCCTTGCAGGGAATAAAGATCATGCCGGTGGGGCAGATGTCGGCCAGATATTTGGCGTCGTGCCCTGCCCCGCTGACGATGCGCCGGCCGGGCAGACCCAGGGCCGAAGCGGCCCGTTCCACCGCGTCCACGATCTCCTCGTTGAACACGGTGGGCGGCACGTGCCAGATTTCCTCGATATCGAGGTCCAGACCCATGTCTTCGGCGATTTCATTGCAGGCGGCCAGGGCGCGAACTTTCAACTCCTCCACGGCCGCCTCTTCCGGGCAGCGGATGTCAATGGAGAAGCGCACTTCCTGATTGATCACGTTGATGGAGCCCGGCCCCACGGCGAACTCGCCCACGGTGGCCACCGCATCGGGCCTGAGGGAACGGGCGGCGCGGTCAATGGCCTCCACCATGCGCGAGGCGCCCAGCAGGGGGTCGCGCCGCACCTCCATGGGCGTGGTGCCGGCATGGGCGTTCATGCCGCGCACGTGGGCCTTCAGCCACTTCATCCCCTGAATGCCGGAAACGATGCCTATGGTGCGGCCCTCCGCCTCCAGGACCGGCCCCTGCTCTATATGGGCCTCCAGGTAGGCATGGATGGGCCGGGCGGCGGCGGGCAAATCCCCCTTGTAGCCGATCCGGGCCAGCTCATCGCCCACCTTGCGGCCCTCCTGATCTTCCGTGGCGTAAATCTTCTCCTGCTCGAACACGCCGGCAAACACGCCGCTGCCCATCATGGCCGGCTGAAAGCGCGAGCCCTCCTCGTTGGTCCACACCACCACCTCCACGGGCCGGGCCGTATTGACGCCCCCGTCGTTGAGGGCGCGCACGACTTCCAGCGGGGCCAGCACGCCGTACACGCCGTCGAAGCGCCCGCCGGTGGGCTGGGTGTCCAGGTGGGAGCCACTCATCACCGGTTCCGCGTCCGCCTGCGCCCCGGGGCGGCGGGCGAAGATGTTGCCCATGCTGTCAATGCTGACCTCGCAGCCCGCCCCCTTGGCCCAGCCGACGAACAGCTCGCGACCCGCCTTGTCCTCGTCGGTAAGGGTCAGGCGCTTGCTGCCTCCGGCGGGGGTGGCGCCGATCCTGGCCATGTCCGCCAGGGACTGCCACAGGCGCTCGCCATTGATTCTCAGTTCGGTCATAAGGCCCCCTTCCAGCTGAATAATGTGAATTGCGGCGGCGGCGCTTTAGGCCCCTTCCGCCCGCAGCCAATCGGCCACCGCCCCCACGTCCGCATTGCCGCCGGTGATGAGCACGCCCACCCGCTTGCCTTCCAGGCCCACCTTGCGGTGCAGCACGGGGGCCAGGCTCACCGCGCCGGAGGGCTCCACCACCAGCTTCATGCGGTTCCAGAGGAAGTCCAAGGTGGCGCGGATTTCCTCCTCGCTGACGGTGACCATGTCGTCCACGCACTCGCGGATCACGGCCAAGGTGTGCTCCCCCAGGGACTTGGGCTTCAGGCCATCGGCCATGGTTTGGGGGTTTTCCACCACCTCGATCCGTCCGCTGCGGAAGGCGCGGTTGCCGCAGTCCGAGCCCTCCGGCTCCACGCCGATCACCCGCGCGCCGGGCAGCTCGTGCCTCATCACCAGCGCCGCGCCGGAAAGGCTGCCCCCGCCGCCGCAGGGGGTGAGCATCGCTTCCAGCCCTTCCACTTCGCGCACCAGTTCCAGGGTGGCCGTGCCCTGCCCGGCGATCACGTCGGGATGGTCGAACGGGGGCACCAGCACCATCCCCCGCTCCTGCCGGATGCGTTGCGCCAGGACCTCCCGGTCTTCGGTGGCGGGATCGAAGGTGATGACCTCCGCGCCATAGCCCCGCGTGGCAGCGAGCTTCACCTGCGGCGCATCGGCGGGCATCACCACCACCGCCTCGATGCCCAGCAGCGCCGCGGCATGGGCCACGGCCTGGGCGTGGTTGCCGGAGGAGAAGGTGACCACGCCCGAGCGCTGCTCCCCGGGCGAGAGCCTGGACAGGGTGTTGTAGGCCCCCCTGAATTTGAAGGCGCCCACGCGCTGGAAGTTCTCGCATTTCAGAAAGACCTCGCATCCCGCCGCGTCGTCGAGCGTGCGCGAGGTCATGACAGGCGTCCGGTGGGCCACGCCGTCCAGCCGCCCGGCGGCGGCCAGGATTTCATCAAAGGTCATGGGTGTTTTCCCGCCAGGCGGAAGGCGCGCCGGCCAATCACTTTCCGGTAAATCATTCGCGCACGGAGTAGGTGTATTCGGCGCGCAGGTCCAGGTCGTCCCCGTCGTCATCCTTCACCGAGACCCGCCCCGTGTATTCCAGCAGGCGATGGGGCGCCGCATTGTCCAGGTAGAAGTACAAGGGGTCCACCAGGACGCGGATGAAAAAAGAATCCGGCTCCATCACCACCACCGTCACTTCCCGTCCGCCCACCTTAGCCAGGGAGTCCTTCTCCAGATCGAAGGTGACCGTGTCCTGGCGGCTGGGCACCAACAACTGGATTTCCACCTCCTCGCCCGCGAGGATCGTTTTCCAGTTTCGCTGAAGGAGCGGCACGATGGTCAAGGTGAGGGCCATGTTGTCTTCCCAATCCAACTCCTCCGTCTCCACGTCCTCGCCGCGGTCTTCCTTGAAGCTGATCACCACCTTGCCCCCGGTTTTGCTCATCTTCTCCAGGCGTCCGGTGAGAAAATCCTCCCGCTCGAAGGAGATCAGCGCGAGGGTTTGCGCGTCGTACACCGTCACTTCGCGCTGCACCTTGGTGCCGTCCGCCTTGCTCATTTGGGTGCGCACGGTCACCTTGCCCTCCGCCTCGATTCGCTGGCGCGTTCCCTCGTACCTGAGCTTCTTCGTTTCCAGGTCGTACATTCTGATGCCGATGTCCGTCGTGCCCTCGGCCCCCAGGGCCAGAGCCGCGAGGAAAAACAACGCCGGCAGCGGCAGCAGCATAGCCGCCCCGCGCAGCCGGTGACAATGGGCGAACATCGGGCACCTCCCCGGATGGTGAAATGAGAAATCGCTTCAGCCGAAACAACCGGAGTGCTGAACGACACCTACAACGAGACCGCGCGCAAGCGCAACGCATTGCCGATCACCGTGACCGAAGACAGGCTCATGGCCGCCGCGGCCAGCATCGGACTCAGCAGCAGCCCGAACACGGGGAACAACGCGCCCGCGGCGATGGGCACGCCCAGCGCATTGTAGAAGAACGCCCAGAACAGGTTCTGGCGGATGTTGCGCATCACACCCCGGCTCAGCCGGCGGGCGCGCACGATGGCCCGCAAGTCCCCCTTGATGAGGGTCACGCCGGCGCTTTCCATGGCCACGTCGGCGCCCGTGCCCATGGCGATGCCCACGTCCGCCTGGGCCAGGGCCGGCGCGTCGTTGATGCCGTCCCCGGCCATGGCCACGACGCGCCCCTGCTCCTGAAAGCGCTTGACCACCTCCCCTTTCTGATCCGGCAGCACCTCCGCAATCACCTCGTCAATGCCCAGTTGCCGGGCCACCGCCTCCCCGGTGACACGGGAATCCCCGGTGAGCATGACGATGCGCAGGCCTTCCGAGCGCAGCACCCGCAAGGCCTCGGGCGTGGTTTCCTTCACCCGGTCGGCCACCCCCAGCAGCCCGGCGACTTTGCCCTCCACGGCCACGAACATCACGGTCTGCCCCTCTGCGCGCAGGGCTTCGGCCCGCTCCTGCAGGTTTCCGGGGGAGATGCTCAACTCGTCCAGCAGGGCGGCATTGCCCAGGGCCACCGCCTTGCCGCCGGCGCGCCCGGTCACGCCCTTGCCCGTGATGGAGCGGAACTCTTCCGCCTTGGCCGGCTTGGCATTCCGCGCATCGGCCCCCGCCACGATGGCCTCGGCCAGGGGATGCTCGCTACCCACCTCCAGGCCCGCGGCCAGCCCCAGCAGTTCTGCCTCGGCCATGCCGCCCGCGGTCTCCACACTCACCAGGCTGGGTTTGCCCTCGGTGAGCGTGCCCGTCTTGTCCACCACCAGGGTGTCCACCTTTTCCAGCACCTCCAGGGCCTCCGCGTCCTTGAACAGCACTCCGGATTGGGCGCCCCTGCCCGTGCCGACCATGATGGACATGGGCGTGGCCAGGCCCAGGGCGCAGGGGCAGGCGATGATGAGCACGCTCACCGCCGCCACCAGGGCATAAGCCAGCCGCGGCTCAGGGCCCAGCACGGCCCACAGCGCGAACGCCACCACCGCGGCCAGGACGACGCCCGGCACGAAGTACCCCGACACCACGTCGGCCAGGCGCTGGATGGGCGCGCGGCTGCGCTGGGCTTCCGAGACCATGCGCACGATCTGGGCCAGCAGGGTCTCGTCCCCGACCCGCTGGGCCTCCATCAGGATGCTGCCCGTGCCGTTGAGGGTGGAGCCGGTCACCTGGTCTCCGGGGGTTTTCTCCACCGGCAGGGGCTCCCCGGTGATCATGGACTCATCCACCGAAGTCGCGCCTTCCGTCACCACGCCGTCCACCGGGATTTTCTCGCCCGGCCGCACGCGCAGGCGGTCGCCCGCCTTGACCTGCTCCAGGGGCACGTCGGTTTCGCTGCCGTCGGCGGCCACCAGCCGCGCGGTATTGGGGGCCAGGCCCAGCAGGGCCCGGATGGCGTTGCCGGTGCGGCTGCGGGCCCGCAATTCCAGCACCTGCCCCAGCAGCACCAGGGTGATGATGACCGCGCTGGCCTCGAAGTACAGTTCCACCTGCCCCTCCCCGCCGCTCAGGGAGGCGGGAAAGATGCCCGGCGCGATCTTGCCGATCAGGCTGTACACGTAGGCCGTGCCCGTGCCGATGGCGATCAGGGTGAACATGTTCAGGTTGCGGGTGACGAGGGAGTTCCAGCCCCGCTGAAAAAACGGCCAGCCGCCCCACAGCACCACCGGCGTGGCCAGCACCAGCTGTATCCAGCCGTTCAGCGAGGGTGAGATCACCTCGCGCAGGGGCCGCCCCGGCAGCAGGTCGGACATGGCCAGCAGAAACACGGGCACGCTGAGCACCAGGCTGGCCCAAAAGCGGCGGGTCATGTCCACCAGTTCCGGGTTGACCTCCTCCACCATCACGGTCACAGACTCCAGGGCCATGCCGCAGATGGGACAGACCCCCGGCCCCTCCTGCACCACCTCCGGGTGCATGGGGCAGGTGTATTCGGTGCGGGTGGCCGGCGCGGCCGGAATTTCGGGATCCAGCGCCATGCCGCATTTGGGGCAGGGCACGGGCTCGCTCTCGCGCACCCCGGGGCACATGGGGCAGATCCAGGCCGAACCCTCCGCCGCCGGCGTATGCGCGGGCGCAGGCGCGTCCGCACCCCTCAGCACCGCTTCGGGGTCTGAATGGAATTTCTCCCGGCAGTGCGCGCAGCAGAACAGATAGGTTTCGCCCTGATGGGTTTCCCGGTGTTCGCCGTCCGCCTGCACCGTCATTCCACAGACCGGGTCCACGAACGTCCCCGCCTTTCCGTGAGTAGCGCCGTGCCCGTGCGCGCTGTCCCCTGTTTCCATGGTCGTCCGCCTTTCAGATTACGCCGCGGCCCCGCGGCCGCGGGTCTTCTCCCCTAAAATATCCGTCCCCTCAACTCGCTTCTTCCCGGAAATCGCATGGTTCACCTACCAGTATACCCCCGCTGAGCGCATCTATTAAGTTTCTTTTGCCCGCCGAACCCGGTTAGACTGCGGAGGGCGGCACGGTCCTCGGCCAACTCCGCCCTCAGCCAACGCCGTCCCCGAGTGACAGCGTAACAGTTCCCCATGCAATAGCAGATGCGCAGAACCCGCTTGCCCCATCAACCGCCCCGCCCCGCAATACACGCCGCAACTCTGCTCCGCCGGGGCGGGTGCGCGGCCACGGGCCTGAAGGCGCGCACCGCGATGATACGCACGGTGCTGGCGGCATTGCTGCCGGCTTTGCTCGTGACCGTGGCGGCCGCGCCGGTTTGGGCCAAGCAGGGCGATGCGCGGCTGGGATTCTTCGCGGGCACCACCGCCCTGCGGGCGGGAGGGAAAACCACCACCGGCACGGCGCTGGGCCTGAGCTGGGGCCTGGAGATTCAGGACGACGTGCTGTGGAGCATCGGAATCACCCAGGCCACCACGGACTCAACGGAACAGGCGGGTGGGCAGACCATCACCCTCACCGCGGACACGACCACCGTGCAGACCGGCATTACCGTATTTTTCAGGGCTTCCAAGGCTTTCGTGCCCTTCGTGGGGGGCGGGGTTTCCGTTGCCTCCTACGAGATAGACCACTCCGCCGACCCCAACTCCGAGATCGGCGACAGCTCGGGCACCGCGGGCGGGGTGTTCGCCCGTGCGGGGTTCGAACTGCGCATGGGCCGCAGCTTCACCCTCATTCCCCAGTATCATTTTTCCGCCCATTCCATCCGCGACAGCCGGGGGGGATCCAGCACCTTGATCTCCGACGGCCTGCTGCTGAGCTTCCGCTTTGCCATTTGATGCTGATGGGCGGTGCGATCCGTTTTGGGGGGCCTTGCCCCCCAATCCCCCCAGCAAGGGCCAATGGCCCCTGCACCCCTTTTCACCGGGTTTGGCTTCCAGCCAATCCCCGCACTTAATGGTATCTTAAACGGCATCTTAAAAAACAGGCCCGGGGTGTCCGCAACGCTTGCAAGTCTCGCCCTGCTTCCCCTGCAGGCTGTCTACTTGGACACAGCCTATGGAAGGTATTGCACGATCACCTGGCTAACGATCCAGACGCTGAGCACGATCATGCCAAAGTTGATCCAGCCCAGGTAGGGCAGAGCCTTCTCCAGCCCCTGCCACAGAAAGAGCAGATTCACGCCGGCGCAGATGACCATGGACAGAATAAACATCTTCCCAGCTAAGGCATTGATTTCGTACCAGTTGTCCAGGGAAGCCTCGGTGCCGGGCAGGCGGAAGCCGTACCAGCGGTTGGGGGGCACCAGGCGGAGCACCAGGGGCAGGCTGGCCAGCACGAGCACGGCGTTGAGCCCCAGATACTTCCACTGCTTCCTGGACATGGCGTCGCCTGAAAATGCGGTCGGGAGGGGAAAGGGGGAGCGGTGGGCGGTGCGGTGGACGGCTGCTGATTTGCCACCGGCTCCCGGCGGGCGGCCCCGCCGTTCAGGCTGAGATTATCACATGGCCCCTAAGCGAACAATCGCAAGGGCAGCGGCACGCAAGCCCCGGGCAGGCGGCCCCGGCCCCAAAAGTATCGCGCGCAATCCCGGCTAGGCAAGCGCACTTGGTTGTGTTAAAAGGGGTGGTTTGTGTCCATTTTATTTCATTCATTACAAGGAGTTGGCGATGTACAGTTTGACCTCTACGATACTCGCCTTGGGCGGTTTCGGCGGCGGCGAGGGCGGCGGCAGCGCGTTCGCCCAGTTCATCCCCATCATTTTGATATTCGTCATCTTCTGGTTTCTCATCATCCGCCCGCAGCAAAGGAAGTCCAAGGCCCACCGCGCACTGGTCGCGGAGTTGAAGAAGGGCGACGACGTGATCACGGACGGGGGCATCCTGGGCACCATCCAGAAAGTCGCGGACGACTTCGTCACGCTGGAAATTGCCTCCAAGGTGCCGATCCGCATCATGCGCTCCCGCATCGCGGAGGTGGTCAAGCAGGGCAAGTCCGGCTGATCCTCCAGAAAACAATGGCCGGGCATGGCGCCCGCCCGCGCAGGCCGTGGGTGATTTAGTGCAACAGGAATCATGGCCGGAGTGATGGTATGAGCCTGAAAGTTAGGGGAATTTTCGTTCTGGCAGTGCTGGTGGGCTCGGCGGTGGCCATCATGCCCACCTTCCAGGCGTACAGGCCGGGCGGCAATCCTCAGGCGATCAAGAACAAGGTGAACCTGGGGCTGGACCTGCAGGGCGGCATGTACCTGGACGTGGAGGTGGACACCGAGGCCGCCGTGACCCGCGTGCTGGACCGCCTGGCGGAAGAGGTGGAAGACCTGCTGCTGGAAAAGCTGGTGGACTACTCCTACGTGGAACGGAGGGGCATGGTGGTGGAGGTGGCTCTGGCCGCGGGCGAGGGCATTGACTGGGCGGAGGAGCCCTTCGCGCGCCTGCTGCGCAACGTGACGGTGGACTCCACGGAGGGCAACGTGCACCGCATGGCCCTGCCGGGCACCGAAGGCGAGCGCATCCGCAAGGGCTCGGTGGATCAGGCCCTGGAGGTGATCCGCAACCGCATTGACTCCCTGGGAGTGAACGAGCCGTCCATCCAGAAACACGGCACCAACAGCCTGCTGATCCAGCTTCCCGGCCTGAAAGACCGCCAGTCGGCCATCAACGCCATCGGCACCCAGGCCGTGCTGGAGTTCTACCTGGTGGTGGACAACGTGACCACCACCACCATGGACGCCTCGCGGCACACGGTGAAATACCAGGAGATCCGGGACGAAACCACCAAGAAGCTGGTGCAGCGCGACCCCTACGTGCTGGAGAAGCGCCCCGTGCTCTCCGGCGACACGGTGCAGGACGCCCGCATCCAGATCAGCAATCTGGACAACCGGCCCTACGTGAGTATTTCCTTCAATTCCCTGGGCGCGGACCGCTTCTCCAAGATCACCACCCGCAACCGGGGCCGCCGGCTGGCCATCGTGCTGGACAACAAAGTGCAGTCCGCGCCGGTAATCCGGGAGGCCATCACCGGGGGCGAGGCGCAGATCAGCGGGCAGTTCACCATGCCCGAGGCCACCAACCTGTCCATCGTGCTGCGCTCGGGCGCCTTGCCTGCTCCCATCAGCATCCGCGAGGAGCGCACCGTCGGCGCCACCCTGGGCGAGGACTCGATCCGCCAGGGGCTGGCCTCCCTGGGCGTGGGAGGGCTGCTGGTGGTGTTGTTCATGCTGTTTTATTACCGCGGGCCCGGCGCCTTCGCCGGCCTGGCCCTGGCCTTCAACCTGTTGCTGATCCTGGTGGTGCTGGCGAGCTTCCAGGCCACCCTGACCCTGCCGGGCATCGCGGGCATCGTGCTCACCATGGGGATGTCCGTGGACGCCAACGTGCTGATCTTCGAGCGCATCCGGGAGGAGTTGCGGCGCAACGAGAACATCCGCGCCGCGGTCAACGAGGGCTTCCAGAAGGCGATCTGGACGATTTTCGACTCCAACCTGACCACCCTGGTGGCGGCGTTCGCGCTGCTGGCCTTCGGCACGGGCCCCATCAAGGGCTTCGCGGTCACCCTGAGCGTGGGTATCCTGGCCAGCATGTTCACCGCCATTGTGGTCACACGGCTGTTGTTCGACCTGTTCTATCTTAACCGGCGCAGGCTATCGACCCTGAAAATTTAGCCGCCCGCACCAGCCGGGCACCCCCGGCATGCCGGCGCCCGCTGCACGTACAAGACGCATTATGAAGCTGCTGAAAGACGACCTGAACATTGATTTTCTGGGCAAGCGCTACATCGCCTTCGCCCTTTCCGGGCTGCTGCTCGTGGCCGGCCTGGCCGCCTGGTTCGTGAGGGACGGCCTCAACTACGGCATTGACTTCAGGGGCGGCACCATCGTCCAGGTGCAGTTCGAGGACGAACAGCGGATCGAAGACATCAGGCAGGTGATGAGTGACGGGGCCCTCGGCTCCTTTTCCCTGCAATCCTTCGGAGATGCGTCGGAGAACGAGTTTCTCGTCACCATCGGCGGGGCGGACGCGGGGCCGGCGGGCCAGGGCATTGCGCAGGACGTGGAAAGGGTGTTGCGGGCGAGCTACCCCGGAATGGCCGTGCGGCGGGTGGAAACCGTGGGGCCACGGGTGGGGGAGGAGCTGAAATTCAAAGCCTCCCAGGCCATCCTGTTTTCCCTGGTGGCGATCCTGCTGTATATCTGGGCCCGATTCCAGTGGCGCTACAGCATCGGCGCCATCGTGGCCGTGCTCCACGACGTGCTGATCGTGCTGGCCGCCTTCGCGGCCACCCAGAAGGAAATCACCCTGCCCGTGGTGGCGGCCGTGCTCACCGTGGCGGGTTACTCCATCAACGACACCATCGTCATCTTCGACCGCATGCGGGAAAACTTCCGCAGGTACCAGAAAAAAAGCGCGGTGGACATCATCAACGAGAGCGTCAACCAAACCCTCAGCCGGACGCTGCTCACCTCCGGCACCACCCTGTTCGTGCTGCTCGCGATCTTCCTGTTCGGCGGCGAGATCATCAACGATTTCGCCTTCGCCCTGGTGGTGGGCGTGGTGGCGGGAACCTATTCTTCCGTATTCATCGCCGCGCCGGTATTCTTCGGGCTGCGGCAGTTCTTTCCGCAAAAACTCAAATAGCGGCCCGGCGCCGGGAATGCGGTACCGTGGGCCGCGAAGCGCCGCTGAGCTAAAAGGTGAGGTAGACCGACTTTTGCCGGCCCGCGGTGATCGTCACCTCCGCGGCGGCCCGGCGCCCCTTTTTCCACTTGCCGACCACGCGGTAGTCGCCCTCCGGCAGGTTGACCAGAAACCAGGGGCCCGGGGAATGCGCATCCACCACCTTCTTGCCGTTCTGGTTGTAAATGACCACGTCAATCGCGCCCAGGAAGGAGCCCTGTCTTTTGGCGAACACCAGCTTGAGCGAGTAGTCCCGGCGGGGCACGCGGTTGTTCTTGCCGGCGCCGGTGGACAGGCTCCTATAGCCCTGGGCGGCGGCGAGGCCAGGCAGGGCCGGCAAGGCGATCAGGAGGGCCACGCAAGCCGCCAGCAAGGCGGCGCCGAAGCTGTGGTTGCATTTCATAGCCGGCTCCTTCCTTCATATACGGGAATGGGGTAATTTTGCTGGGACGCCCCCATAAAATTCGCGGCCAATGCGCTCCGGGCCTGCGGACAGGCACCCGGGTTTGACTTTCATGGGCAGTTTATCACAGTGTCCGGATTTCCGACATAAATGCGGCGCGCCCGGCGGGTTCCGCTTTTCTAATTTTCTTTTGTAATATCCGCAAGACTTCCAGCATGGCAGACCAGAGCAAATTCCGTTTTTCCATTGACCGCGGCGGCACCTTTACCGACATCTACGCCGAACTCCCGGCCGCGCCCGGCTACATGACCATGAAGCTGCTCTCGGAGGATCCGGCCAATTACGCCGACGCCCCCCGGGAAGGCATCCGCCGGGTGCTCGAACAGGCGACGGGCAAGCCGCACCCCAAGGAGGGCTTCGACGCGTCCGCCATCGAGTGGATCCGCATGGGCACTACGGTGGCCACCAACGCGCTGCTGGAGCGAAATGGGGAGCCCACCGTGCTGGTGGTCACCGAGGGTTTCCGCGACGTGCTGCGCATCGGCAACCAGAACCGCCCGCGCATCTTCGACCTGCGCATCAACCTCCCCGAGCTTTTGTTCACCGAGGTGGTGGAGGCCAGGGAGCGGGTGGCCCTGCTGCGCGACGAGGTGCCCATTCCCGGCGCGGACGGGCCGCACGTCACCGGCACCACGGGGGAGACCCTGCAAATCGTCACGCCCCTGGACGAGGAGGGCGTGGCGGAGGCGCTCAAGGCGGCCCATGGGCGCGGCCTGCGCTCCGTCGCGGTGGTGTTCATGCACGCCTACGCCTTCGCCGATCATGAGGCGCGGGTGGGGGAGATCGCCCGGGAGATCGGCTTCTCGCAGGTGTCCCTGTCCCATGCGGTCATGCCCTCGGTAAAGATAGTGGGCCGGGGGGACACCACCACCGTGGACGCCTATCTCACCCCGCGCATCCAGGCCTATCTGAACAGCTTCCGGGGCGGCTTTTCCGATCAGTTGGAACACACCCGGCTGTTGTTCATGCAAAGCCACGGGGGGCTGATTGACGCGGAGCGTTTTTTCGGCAGCCGGGCCATCCTTTCCGGGCCGGCCGGGGGCGTGGTGGGTTATTCGCGCACCACCTTCGATCCGGAGCACCCCAAGCCTGTGATCGGCTTCGACATGGGCGGCACCTCCACCGACGTCTCCCGGTTCGGCGGCGAGTTCGAGCTGATTCACGAGAACGAGATCGCGGGCGTGCGCATGCAGGCGCCCCAGATGAACATCGTCACCGTGGCGGCGGGGGGTGGCTCGCGCCTGTTTTATGCAAACGGCCTGTTTCGCGTGGGGCCGGAAAGCGCCGGCGCCCACCCCGGACCCATCTGCTATCGTAAGGGCGGCCACCTGGCCATCACCGACGCCAATCTGGTGCTTGGGCGCATCCTGCCCCAGCACTTCCCCCACATCTTCGGCGCGGGGGAAGACCAGCCCCTGGACCTGGAGGCCAGCCGCGCGGCCTTAAGCGAACTCGCCGAAAGCATCAACCGCGACCGGGAAGCCGCGGGACGCCCCGCGTATACGGTGGAAGAGGTGGCGCTGGGCTTCATCAAGTCCGCCAACGAGACCATGGTGCGTCCGATCCGCGAAATCTCCGTGGCCCGCGGCTACGACATCAAGCAGCACACCCTGGCCTGCTTCGGGGGGGCCGGGGGCCAGCACGCCTGCGACATCGCCCGCTCCCTCGGCATCCGCGAGATATTCATCCACCGCTTCGCGGGCATCCTTTCCGCCTACGGCATGGGCATGGCCGACGTGGTGCGTGAACTCCAGGCGCCCGCCGCCGGCGCGCCGGTGAGCCGGGAATCCGTGGCGGAGATGGAGCCGCGTTTCGCAAAACTCGAGGCCCGGGGCGCGCGCGAACTGGAAGGCGAGGGCATCGCGCCGCAGCACATAGAATCCACGCGCTACCTCAACCTGCGGGCCGCCGGCACCATCACCGCCATGATGATCCCCCGCCCGGAGGACGGGGACTACGAGCGTGCCTTCCGCGAAATCCACCGCCGGGAATACGGCTTCGACCCGGAGGCCGAAATCCTGATTGACGACCTGCGGGTGCGGCTGGTGGGCAAGTCGGAAACCCTGCGCAAACAGGAGGTGCCCAAGGCCGAGGCGCCCGCCGCGCCGGTGGAGACGGCGGCCCTGTATTTCGAGGGGGGCTCGCGGGACACGGCGGTCTACCTGTGGCAGGACCTGCTGGCCGGGCACGAGGTGGAGGGCCCGGCCCTCATTATCCAGGATGGCGGAACGATCCTGATCGAGCCGGATTGCCGGGCCCGCGTGACCGAGTATGGAGACATCGCCATCGAGGTGGAGCCCCCGCGCTCCGCCCAACTGGACACGGAGGTGGACCTGATCCAGCTCGGCATCTTCAACAACCTGTTCATGTCCATCGCCGAGCAGATGGGGCGCACCCTGCAGCGCACGGCGGTTTCCACCAACATCAAGGAACGGCTGGACTTCTCCTGCGCCATCTTCGACCCGGAAGGCGGGCTGGTGGCCAACGCCCCCCACATTCCGGTGCACCTGGGCGCCATGAGCGAAACCGTGCGCCAGCAGCAGCGCCTGCAAGGCGAGAGCCTGGCCGAAGGAGACGTGCTGGTCACCAACGACCCGCACCACGGAGGCTCCCACCTGCCGGACATCACCGTGATCACGCCGATCATGGAAAACGGCAAGCCGCTGTTCTTCCTGGCCAACCGCGGCCATCACGCGGAGATCGGCGGCCTTTCCCCCGGCAGTTGCCCGCCCTTTTCCCGCACCCTGGAGGAGGAAGGCGCGTGCATCACCAGCTTCAAGCTTGTGGAAGGAGGGCGCTTCCAGGAGGAGGGCATCACCGAGTTGCTGCTGCGCCCCAACACCATCGAGCGCGGCCCGGGGCAGCCGCCCATCTCCGGCACGCGGCGCCTGGAGGACAACATCTACGACCTCAAGGCCCAGGTGGCCGCCAACCAGAAAGGCGTGGAACTGCTCCGCGAGATGATCTCCACCTACGGCCTGGGGGTGGTGCAGGCCTATATGAAGCATATCCAGCGCAACGCGGAGGAGGCCGTGCGCGGCATGCTGGTCATCTGGTCCCTGGAACACGGCATGGCCGAAGTGGACTCCTTCGGCTCGGTGGACTACATGGACGACGGCTCGCCGATCCAGGTCACCATCACCATTGACCGCAAAGCTCGCGCCATCACCATGGACTTCACGGGCACCGGCCCGGAAATCTGGGGCAACCTCAACACGCCCCGCGCCGTCGTGTCCTCGGCCATCATCTACGTGCTGCGCACGCTGATTGACGAGGACATCCCCATGAACGGGGGCTTTCTGGTGCCGGTGACCATCGAGATTCCCCATCCCTGCCTGCTTTCCCCCTCTCCGGCGGCGGCGGTCGTGGGCGGCAACGTGGAGACCTCCTCGCGCATTACCGACGTGCTGCTGAAGGCCTTCGGCGCGGTGGCGGGCGCCCAGGGCACCATGAACAATTTCACCTTCGGCACCGATTCCTTCGGGTATTACGAGACCATCGGCGGCGGCACCGGGGCCGGCGACGATTGGGACGGCAAATCCGGCCTGCACGCCCACATGAGCAACACCCGTATCACCGACGCGGAAATCCTGGAGCGCCGCTTCCCCCTGCTGCTGCGCGAGTTTTCCATTCGCCCCCACAGCGGCGGACGGGGCCGCCACACGGGCGGCGACGGGGTGGTGCGCGAAATCGAGTTCCTGATTCCAATGAACGCCGCCATCCTCTCCGAGCGGCGGGTGTATCCGCCCTACGGGCTGGCCGGGGGAGAGCCGGGCCAGATGGGGCGCAACCTGGTGATCCGGAAGGACGGGCGCGTGCTCAACCTGGGCGGCAAGAACGAGATCCACGTGGAGCCCGGCGACCGCATCCGCTTTGAAACTCCAGGCGGCGGAGGCTACGGAACGCCGGATTGAGGCGATCCCTGCCGCGGCGCTGCCCAAGGCGCCCGCGCCCGCACCCGCACGACAAAGCACCGACGGCCCACAAAACCCGGTACGTTTTGTGCACCCCCTTCCCCAAATATCGGCCAGAATAGCCGCCACGGACGGGCGGTCCCCCACGGAGCCCGCGCTGGGGCGGTCTATTGCCCGGTTTTCTATTTATTTCAATGCGGTAAACGTATAGGTTAGAAGCTCAGGCGAAGCGTAGAACGCATGCGCAGCCGCTCCGGCCCCTCGCCGGGCGCGCCGATCCTATTTCTTTCGGACGGCCGGACTTGGACAAATCCATTTTACTGAAAAACTCCCGCTTTCTCGTGCTGCTGTTGCTGGGCCTGCTCGTCCTGGCCGCCATGTACATGTTCCAGGCGGTGATCCTGCCTTTCGCCGTGGCGGCGTTCCTGGCCTATCTGATCGCGCCGTTGATTGACAGAATTGCGGCCATGCGCCTCCGGGGCCGCCGGATTCACCGCGCCATCGCCATCGTGCTGGTATACGCCCTGGCCTTGGGCTTATTCACCATGAGCGGCTTCTTCCTCGTTCCCAAGCTGACCGGGGAGGTCAATCGCCTGGTGCGCGACCTGCCGACGATTCTGAGGGATCTGGAAGTCAGCTTGGTTGTGCCCCTGGACAACAAGGTCAACGCCTGGCTGGCCGGATTCGTGCCCCTGCCCGAGCCAGGGCAGGAAACCGGGGCACCACTGCCGGACGGAAAGGGCGGCAACGGAGGGCCTGGCGCGGAGACCGCGGAGACCACGGAGACCGCGAAAATCGACGGAGACGTGGTGCGGCTGGTGGAGGACTATACCTACGTGGTGCAGAGACTGGACGAGGACCGCTTTGAAATCATCCCCAAACGGCGCACTCAAGGGAAACAGCCCGACCCGGAACCGAACTGGGATTTCAGCCGCCAGATCACCATGGCCTTTGGCCAGTTCCGCTCGTACTTCGAGACCAATTTTGTGGAACTGCTGCAGTTGAGCCGTCACTACGTGCTGAGCATCGTCTCCTCATTCTTCACCACCTTTCTGGTGCTGATGACTTCGGCGTTCATCCTGATAGACCCGGGGCGCCTGATCAATTTCATGTGCTCCCTGGTGCCCAGCCGCCATCACGACACCTTCGACGATCTCATCAAAAGGCTGGACCACGGCCTGAGCGGCGTGGTGCGCGGCCAGATGATGATTTGCATGATCAACGGGAGCCTGACGGGCATCGGAATCGCCGTCATCGGTGTGCCCTTTGTGTTCACCCTGACCTTCATCGCCACGGTGTTTTCCCTCATTCCCATTTTCGGCGTGCTGATCTCCACCATCCCGATCATTCTGATCGCCGTCACCGTATCCTTCGGCACGGCGGCGATGGCGATGGCCTGGATTCTGGTGATCCATTTCTTCGAGGGCAACTTCCTCAACCCCAAGATCATGGGAGACTCCTCCAAAATTCATCCGGTCCTGATTATCTTCGCCCTGGTGGCCGGGGAATACCTGGGCGGCATCTTTGGCGCCCTGGTGGCCGTGCCTGTGTTCTCCCTGCTTCAGAACAGCTTTCTGTTCGTCAAGGGACTGGCCGAAAAAGCCGAGAGCGCAGCATGAGGGCCCCGAAGAACCAGATCTGGGGCGGCCATCTCAGCCAGCCTCCCGACCAGCTGATGGTGGAATTCTGCGCCGGGCGCGATGTGGCCGCCGTGCCCATGGCCGACGAGGTGCTGCTGCCCTTCGACCTGTGGACCAACCGCGCCCACGCCATCATGCTTTGCCGCCAGGGCATCCTGGAAGAGACCGTGCTGAAAGCACTCCTGAAGGCCCTGGACGCCCTGGAGAAGGACTGGCAGGCGGGGAAGTTCAAGCTCGATCCCGCCCTGGAGGACGTGCACGTCAACGTGGAGCGCTACGTCACCCGCCGCGCCGGAAAGGAAGCCGGGGGCAGGCTCCACACCGCCCGCAGCCGCAACGACCAGGTGGCCTGCGACATGCGGCTGTTCATGCGCGCCCGCCTGCTGGAGCTTGGCGGCGCGCTGGGCGTCCTGGCCCTTGCGCTGCTGGAGCAGGCGCGGGAGCATTCGGACACCCTGCTGCCGGGCTTCAGCCATCATCAGCCGGCCATGATCACCAGCTGGGGCCATTGGCTGTGCGCCCACGTGCAGGCCCTGCTGCGCGATCTGGAGCGCATCCGCTCCGCCTTCGATCTGGTCAACCGCAGCCCCCTGGGGGCCGTGGCGGGCTTCGGCACCTCATGGCCCATTGACCGCGAGGCCGCCGCGCAGCTGCTGGCCTTCCCCACGGTGGATTACAACACCCTGGACTGCATCAGCGCCCGCTGGGAGCACGAGGCCCAGGTGGCCCACACCTGCGCGCTGATGATGCGCCACCTGTCCCTGATCGCCCAGGACCTGATCATGCTCAGCCATCCATACTGGGGCATGCTCTCCCTGGGGGACGCCTACGTCACCGGCTCCTCGGTGATGCCGCAGAAGCGCAACCCGGACCTGGCGGAGGTGATCAAAGGCAAGACCGCCTGGGCCGCCGGCATGGCCGCCGGGCTGCTGGGCGCCACCCATGGCTCCATGAGCGGCTACAACCGGGACTCCCAGCTCACCAAGTACGCCGTGATGGACGTGCTGAGGGAGTGCCTGCCCGCGCCCCTGGTGCTGAAAGGGGCCATGGAATCCCTCGAGGTGCACAAAGACGTAATGGCCCAGCGCCTCGGCCAGGGCTTCCTGGGCGCCGTGGACTTTGCCGACGCCCTGGCCCGCGAGCACGGCCTGCCCTTCCGCGAGGCTTACGACATCACCGCCAACGCCGTGGGCCTCTCCGGAGACGCCGGAGAAATCACTCCCAAGGCCGCGTCCCAAGCCCTGCTCGAGGCGGGGCTGGGCGCGAAAATGCCGGCCAATGTCCTGGCCTGGCTTTCCGACCCCGCCGAAGTCTTGCGCCGCCGCCAGCACACCGGGGCGCCGGCCAAATATCCCGTGCGGGTGCAGGTGGAGGCCTTTCACTGGCGGCTCTCCGGATTGACCGACTTCATCCCCAAGCAAAGGACCGTCATCGAGCGGGCTTACCAGGAATGCCGGGAGTTTTCCCCCTGAGCCGTTGACCGCGCCCGCGCCCGGCCGCTACAATCGCCCTGCCTGAGTTTTCAGAGGAGAGGCAATATGGAATGGAGGCTCTGCATCGCCGCGGCGCTCGCCCTGCTGGCCCTGGGCTGCTCGGCCGGTCCCGCCGGCGTGGCATTCTGCGAGACGGCCTTCGAGACCTGCCGCGCCGAGGCCCCCGCAAAGACCGGCGCCGCCTGTGTCTGCCAATCGAAATACTGGGCCCATCCCGGGGTGGTCAGGTAGGCGCCAAGGCGCCCCCGCCGTGAATTGGAACAATCCGCAGTATCCTGTGAGAGCCCTGGGTTAGCCGAGCCCCACGGTGAACTCCCTGGGATAGACCGGCTGCTCGGCGCTCAAGCTGCTGAGGATGAAGGACAGGCGGTCGAGTCGGATGCGCGCGGGGTCGAAACGCGGCAAGCCGGCTTCGATCTCCCGCCATTCCCGCCCCAGGGCTTTGCGCCCACGGCCGCGGAAGCGCATCACCGTCGCGTGGGGGCGGTAATTCAGATAATGGGCCACCTCCCCCCTGGAGAACGGCTCGGCCGAGATGGGCAGGGGCCAGGCGGCGCTGGCGGGAAAGCGCTCACCTTCCAGGCAGACCAGGGAAGGCCGCCGCGCGCTGGGCCACAGGCTCAGGCCCCGCCACTGGAAAGCCAACTCCCGCCACGTCCCCGCCCGGGCGGCCCGCTCCGCTTGCTCCCACACCGCCTTGCGCTCCTCTTCCTCCAACCCCTCGAAGAACAGCAGGGTGACGTGCCAGTTCTCCGGGCGGATCAGGCGCAGGGGCCAGCCATGCTGCTCGGCCAGCATGCGGTGGGCCGGAATGATTTTTTTGCAAAGATATTCCAGGCTGGCCGGCTCGAACTCAAAGGCGAGAAAGCAACGGGTCATGGTGACTGCGCCATTTTATAGACAATTGCAGATGGATGCGGGGGAGGCCGGCAGGGCCGGCATGACAAAACGCGGCAGCGCCATGCTTCTCCTGTAGTGGAATCGGCCCGGGATGTCATGGGAATTTGCCTTCGCCTCCCCGCAATCCGCCGCCGCACATCCGTTGACGCGCGCCGTGCGCCCGTGCGAATCTGAAATTCAAAATAGGCGCGGCGCCGCCGGGGGGCGTTTCCCCCGGAAGACTTTAAGACAACCCCCAGTCAAGGACGATCCCAGCCATGAGCGTGGACCTGCCCAGCGTGTGC
>CBDUSX010000021.1:0-19540 GCA_965369935.1 uncultured bacterium | reverse complement strand
TATATCCACCATTGCAGATACCACCGCACCCAGGGGCGGAAGCCGTAGATGACGTTTTCCACCCTGCCCTCGCCGTCAATCACCACCAGCGCCGGCAGCAATCCGATACCCAGGGCCTCGGCCAGCGCCCCGCCGTCCCGATAGACCGGGTAGGGCACGTCCACCTTGGCGCGGAACCGGTTGATGGTCTGCCAGCTTTCCTGCAGATTCACCCCGATCAGTTGCTTGCCCTGTTCCCGCAGGCCGGGGAACGCGCCCGCCAGCAGCGGGATTTCAATGCGGCAGGGCGTACACCAGGAAGCCCAGAAATTGAGTATCAGCGGCGCGCCCCGGAATTTGCCCAGAGACACTGTCCGCCCCGCCTCGTCCTCCATCGTGAGGTGGGAAACCTGCACCCCTTCCAACCCGGAAGACTGAATCCACAGGGGCACCCAGGTGAAAGCGAGCTTATAGGCGATGAAACCGGCCAGCACGGCTACGATGCCGTAGCGGCGCAGCCAGCGCAGCACCCTGCCAAGTTTTTCATTCACGCCGCTTTCCTCTGTCTGAAATCACGACTTCCCCACCGGGTTGCAAGCTAGAAATTATCGAGCATTTCCACCACCACCGCCAGGGCGATCAGCTCCGGCTGTTTTTGCGTGAGGGCCCTGCCCAGGGTGGCCTCGTATTCGCGCCAGGCGGCAGGCTTTCGTTCCAGGTAGGCCGCCACCCACGCCTCCGGCTTTGAGCGGGGGCGCTTTTCCTTCAGCACATTGTCCAGCAGTTCATGGCGGCGCCGCCCCACCGCCCGCAGCAGGCCGTCGCCAAACTGCTTTTGCCAGGGATCGGCCATGGCCGCGCCGCTCAAGGCCTGTTCGACCTCCACCAGCCGGAACCTCCGGTCAATCGCCTGTTTCAGTTCGATCACCACCGCAATGGAAATCCGCGCGGCATCGGCCAGACGGGACAGGGCCAGACAACCCTTCAGATGGGGCAGCCAGGCCGCCCGCTCCGCCAGTTTGCCATTCATCCCGCCAGCCCGCCAGCTTCGGGCACGGGACAGCACCTGCTTCCGCTCCGCGGCCCCCGCGCTACGGCCGACCATGGCGGCGTAGGAATTCAGGGACTTCCGCCAGAGCGGAATTTTAGCGAAGTCCAGGCCGTTTGTCCCGGCGTGCATCAACGCGTCCCGGGCGAAATCCGCGAGGAATTCTTCCACCCCTGTCAGCACGTCGTATTGCGCCGAGGCGGGCAAACTGAAATCCAGGGCATACACCTGATCGCGGATCGCCGCCGCCCCGCAGGCCTCATCGGCCAGAAGATAGGCCCGCACGACCTCGGGCCAGTCCTCGCCGGTGTATGCGGCCATCTCCGCCACGAACGCAATGCCGGCCTGATCCACCACCAGATTCGTGATCATGGTGGCCTTTATTTGCCGTTCCATGGGATGGGCTATCCTGGCGATGGGATGGGCCTTGCGGAGCGCGGCGGGGAAGTAGGAGTTGTAGAACTTTTTCAGGTATGGCTCGTCCAGCAGGGGGGAGGCCTCCAGCCGGTCGGACAGAGACATCTTGATGCCCGAGAGCAGCACCGCCAGCATCGGGCGGGGAATGCCCCCGCCCTCGCCCTGATACCGCTGAATCTGCTGGGCGTTGGGAATACGCTCGGCGCGGCGGTCCAGACGCCCCTCCGCGGCCAGCACTTCCACCACGCGCAGGAAGGGCTGCACGTCCACGGCTGAACGGCGGCGGTCCATGGACAGCGTGACGGCCTGTAGATAATTTCCGTGGAGCACCACCTCGGTGACGGCGCCTTCCAGCCCGCTCAACAGCCGGTTGCGCTGCTCCAGGTCCCGCAGGCGGCCCGCGGCCAGCAGCTCGCCGAGCAGAATCTTCAGGTTCACTTCCTGGTCGGACATGTACACGCCGCCCGCGTTGTCAATGGCGTCCGTGCTGAGCCTGCCCCCCGCCTGGTCAATGGCCACCCGCGCGGCCTGGGTTAGCCCCAGATTACCCCCTTCGCCGATCACCCTGGCGCGGCAGTCCCGGGCGTTGATGCGCACGGCGTCGTTGCTGTTGTCGCCCACCTCCGCATCGGTTTCCTCCGCGGCCTTTATGTAGGTGCCGATGCCTCCGTTCCAGAGGAGGTCCACGTCCAGGCCCAGCAGGGCGCGCACCACTTCCTCTCCGCTCGGGTCGGCCCGGTTGACCTGCAGGAGCCGCCTTGCCTGCGGCGAAAGCGGGATGGCCTTGGCGTTGCGCAGGAAGACCCCGCCACCCCTGCTGATTTTCTTCGCATCGTAGTCGCTCCAGGCGCTACGGGGCAACCGGAACAGCCGTTGCCGCTCCCTGAAGGCGGCTTCGGGCTGGGGGTCGGGATCGAGAAAGATGTGCATGTGGTTGAACGCGCCCACCAGCTTGAACCGCCGGTTGAGCAGCAGGCCATTGCCGAACACGTCGCCCGACATGTCTCCGATGCCCACCACCCGCACGCTCGCTTTGGCCAGGTCCGTGCCCAGCTCCCAGAAATGCCGCTTGACGGACTCCCAGGCGCCCCGGGCGGTGATCCCGATTCCCTTGTGGTCGTAGCCGTTGGAGCCGCCGGAAGCGAAAGCGTCCCCCATCCAGAAGCCCGCTTCGACGGAAATGGCGTTGGCCGTATCTGAAAGGTGGGCGGTGCCCTTGTCCGCGGCGACGACAAGGTAGGGATCGTCCCCGTCGTGGCGCACCGTGTTTTTGGGCGGCTTCACCCTGCCCTGCACCAGGTTGTCCGTGATGGAAAGCAGCGCGCGCATGAACACCTCATACTGCGCATCTCCCGCCCGGCGCGCGTCCCCCTGGTAGGGCGCGAGGCTCTTCACCACGAATCCCCCCTTGGAGCCCACCGGGACGATCAGGGCGTTCTTCTTCATCTGGGTGTCCATCAGCCCCAACACTTCGGTGCGGAAATCGTCCGGCCGGTCGCTGTAGCGGATGCCGCCGCGGGCGATCATGCCGCCGCGCAGATGCACCCCTTCCATCAGCGGACCATGCACCCAGATCTCATACAGGGGGCGGGGCGTGGGCAACTCGTCAATGGCCGGGCTGGCCAGCTTCAACGCCAGCACCGGATGGCCGGAGGACTGAAAGAAATTCGTGCGCACGGCAGCCAGAATCAGGTTCTGCAGCCGCTTGAAAATGCGGTCCTCGGTGAGGTTGTCAATTTCCTGCATGGCGTCGTGCAAGGCCTCTTCCCGCGAATCGGCGCGGCCGGCCCGCCGGGCGGAGGGCAGGTGGGGATCGAAGCGCGCCTCGAACACCCCGTAGAGCGCCCGCGTGGCGTCCGCGCGGCGGACGAGGGTCTCGTTAATGGTGCGCCTCGTGTAAACGGTGCCCACCTGCATCAGGTAGTTGCGGAGCAGCATCATCAAATTAATCTGGCGCCAGCCGAAGCCGCAGGCGAAGAGCAGGGCATTCAACGGATCGTTTTCCAACTCCTGATCCAGCACCCGGAACAGCAACTGCCGCAGGCGCTCCAGGTCCCGCGCCGGGGAGATGGACTGCTGCCCGCCGAGCCGGACGTGAAAGAACTGCATGTGCGCGTCCCCGCCCGGCAGGCGCGCATGAAACGCCATTTCCTCCACCACGTGCAGGCGCAGGTTGGTGAGGATGGGCATGATCCGGCTGAGGGAGAAGAGCTCCCTGTCGTAGAGCACCATCCGCACGCCGGCGCCGCCCAGAACCGGCCGCAGGTCGAGCTGACGGACGCCTTCCTCCTCCAGCCGCTCCAGCCGGGCCAGATCCAACAGGATTTCTCCGTCCTCCTGGGCGACCTTGTAATCCTCCGGCAGGGCGGCGATCAGGCCGCGCGCCCGCCCCTCGTCCGTGCCGGCCCCTGCGGAGGCCAGCCACGCCTCGAGCAGGCGCTCTTCCCGGGTACGCAGTTCCCGATGCACTTCCGCGGTGAGACGCTCCCGCCGAGCCGCTCCGATGCGCAGGGGCGTCGCCGGGCGGAACAGCAGCCCGTATAACGAAAACGTGCCGAGCCGCACCACGAAGGAATTCCTGGCCGCGCAACCGAGCCTGGCTTCCATGCTTTCGCGGATGGCCTCCATTTTTTCCGGTGGAAAGTACGGTTGGGGCATTGTGGTCAGCACCCGCAGGGCGCCGCCGCTTCCTCCCGTGAGCAGCCGCACCGCGCGGCGTGGATGATCGGTGACGGAGAGGAAGAAATCCAGGATTTCCCTCAGTTCCCCTTGCGGGATGGAGAAAAGTTCCTGCCTGGGCATGCCGTTCAGGAAATCCAGCACCTCCTTGTGCTTGTGGCTTCTCGGCACCAGTTCCATGGCGCTCGCCAGCCCGGTGATTTTGTCCCGCAACACGGGGATTTCCAGCACCTCCGCCCGCTGGGAATGATGGGTGAACACGCCCGCCACCACCCAGGCGTGGGTGCGGGAGGCGGCGGGCTCGGTGGACAGAAGCAACAGGGACACCCATTCCCGGCGATGCACGTAGGAGAGCTCGTCGCTTTCCTCCACGGCGAAGAACGGCGCCGCCCCGGCGTGCCTTGCCAGCAGCGCTTGTGCCTGCTCATGCAACCGCCGGCGATGGGCAGAAGGCGTCCGGTGCGTCTGCAGCACGCCCAGCGCCCCTTTTTGCCGGGGCGCGAGGGAACGGCGGCGGGAGGCTCCCTTGCCCGCCGGGCCGAAGGGCAGCAGGCCCAGAAACACGAAGTTTCCAGCCTGAAACCAGCGCAGCAACTTGCCGGACGCATAATCCTGGGGCCGGGAGGCCAACTCCTGACACAATTCGTCCATCTTCGCCGAGATGGCCGGAAAATCCTCCACACAGCGGATCACATCAGCGAGGGTGGTTTGCAAATGCCTGCGCAGTCCGCGCTGCGCAGCTGCGGAGGCGCCCTCGGCGACCAGCACGAGGTGCGCCTCCGCCGCCCCCGCGCCGTCGAACGCCTGCAGGGAGGTCAGCCCACCCCGGGCGTCCCTGGCCACGCGCATGATGGGATGAAACATCGCGTGCAGGGACATTCCATGGCCGGCCAGCACCCCCTGCACGCTGTCCAGCAGAAAAGGCCGGTCATCGGTGAGAATTTCGATCAGCGTCAGCGAAGGGGCAACTCCTTCGGTTGCGGGCTCGACCGCTCCGATGCGGAGGCAGGCGGGGCCCGCCGGGCGGCGTTGAAAAAATGCGAAGCGCTCCCGCAGGAACTCGTACAGCGCCTCCGGGGCCAGGCCGGAGAGGAACGTGATGGAACTCTGGCGCAGGAACAGCGCGACGTATTTTTCGAACAGGGGAGGCTGGCGAGCCTTCCGTTTGGCCAACAGCCGCTGGAGCGCCTGTAAGGCTCCGCTATCGTAGTTGGGCTGATTGGACATGGCGGAAGCGCCGGCGTGGGCCGCGTCAGGAAGATTTCAGCGGTCTTTTGAACTTGAACGGGAATGCGCGGATTTCGGCGTTGGCCTGCCACAGCCTGACAAGCCCATAGCTCCCCACCAGCAGCAACGGCAGCCACATCACCTCGGCCGGGGCATTGCCACCCTTGACCAGGTCCTTGAAGCCGATCCAGATGATGTAATAGGTCACCACCAGAAAAATCGCCCGCAGAAAACTGCCCGACTTGCCCGAGCGCGGCTCCACGATGGCCATGGGAATCGCGGCCATGGCGAAGACCAGACAGGCAAAGGGCAGGGTGAACCGGCTGTAAAGCTCCAGCAACGTTTTGGCCCGGTCCTGCAGATCGGGGTCCGGATTCCATGCCTGCCGCAGCAGTTCCAGGGTGGAGGTCCACTTGAGCCGGCGCGCCTTGAAAGCGCGCTGGGGCTGGAAGGCCAGGCGGTAGTTGAGCCGCTCAAAGCTGACTGTGCGCAACACCCGGGCATCACGCGCGGTCACATACACCGCTCCGTTTTGCAGACGGAAGTACACCTGCTTGGACTCGTCATCCACCTCAATCCGTCCCTTGTCGGCCATGATGATCGAGGATGAGGAAGAAAGCTCGCGGTCGGCGATAAATATGTCCGAAAGCTCCTCGTCGGGCGCGCGGCCGCCGACCTGAATCACCTTACCGCCAAACTGGTAGTGGAAGCGCCCCGGCACGAGGTTCTCCTCCGCATGGTCCTTGACGATGCTCGCCTGGAGTTCGGCATAACCCTCGAAGCCGACCGGCTGCAGCCACAGGGTGAAGACCGCCGCGGCCAGGGTGGCCAGCAAGCCGAACAGCAGCAGGGGCAGGCTGTATCTCCAGAGGCTGGTGCCGGTGGCGCGCACGCAGATCAACTCCGAGTCCACGGACTGTCGGATGACGGTAATGAACACCGCCCCCACCACGCCGAGGGGAATCGTGATCGCGAAGATTTCCGGCAGCAAATAAACCAGCAGCAGGCCCACGTCCTGCAGCCCGAACAGCTTCTCCACCATCAGGGTGAACAGGGTGTAAAGCTTTTGCATGATCAGAATGAAGCTGACCACGCCACAGGTGAGGAAAAACGGAAAGAAAAGTTCGGCGAACGTTGCTCTGAACAGAGTCATGGCAGGCGGTTCTGGGAGATATCCCGCATCACCCGCTCCGCCACGGTCATGGCGCGCAGGCCGTCCTCCCCGCTGACGACCGGGCGCCCGCCGGAGCGCACCGCTTCCAGAAACGCTTCCACCTCGGCCAGCAACGAATCCCCCTTTTCCGGGGAATGCTGTTCCTCGGAAAACATATCCTCCGCCGCCAAGTGCTCGCCCTGATTTTTCTGGTAGATGCGCGCGAAGGGCTTGAGGAAATCAATGGACAGATAGCTGTCCTGCTGAAAAACGCGCATTTTGCGCTCGGTCTTGTGGGAAATGCGGCTGACCGTCATGTTGGCCACGCAACCATCCTCGAACAACAGACGCACGTTGGCCAGGTCCGTGCTGTCGGTCATGAGGGATTTTCCGACCGCGTGGAGATCACGCACCGGCGCCGCTGCGATGGCCAGCACCAAATCCAGGTCATGGCTCATCAGGTCGAGCACGACATCCACGTCCGCGCCGCGCTCCAGGAAGGAGGAAATGCGGATGGTCTCGATGAATTGCGGCTGGACGATGCGGTCCTTGCAGAGTTGAAAAGCCGGATTGAACCGCTCCAGGAACCCGACCTGCATCAGCACCCCCTTGCCGGCGGCGAGGCTGACCAACTCCTCCGCTTCGGCCACCGTCGCCGCAAGGGGCTTTTCCACCAGTACGTGCTTGCCCGCTTCCAGGCAGCGCATGGCGACGGCGTGATGGGCGCTGGTGGTCACCGCGACGCTGACCGCGTCCACTTCCGGAAGCAGTTGATCCAGATCGGTGAATCCCGGCACGCCCAACTCCGCCGCGACTGCCCGGGCACGCTCCGGGTCGCTGTCCATCACGCCCCGCAAGCTGCATCCTGGCAGGGCGAGATACTTCTGGGCATGGAAGCGCCCCAGATAGCCCACGCCGACAACGGCAACCCGAACCTGATCGTGCATGCGATTCGCCCTACTGTGAATTGGGCCGATCCACCACCGCCACGCGGATTTCCGCCCGTGCGGCCAACTTGCCGTCCACCGTCGCCCTGCCCCGGAAATGCCAGATGCCCAGCTTATGCGAGACGTACTCGGTCTCGATTATGAGTTGATCGCCGGGCACCACGGGAGATTTGAAGCGCGCCTTGTCGATACCGGCGAACAGCACCCACTTGTCCCCGGCGCCTTCCTTTGAAGCGAACGCGGTAATGCCACAGGCCTGGGCCATGGCCTCGACGATCAGCACGCCGGGCATGATGGGATTTCCTGGAAAGTGCCCCTGAAAGAAGAACTCGTTTCCGGTGACGTTTTTCAGAGCTTTGCAGCGCTTGCCTTCCTCAAGCTCCATCACCCGGTCCAGCAGGAGAAAGGGGTACCTGTGGGGCAGGCATTTCTTGATGTCTTCCAGATCGAGCAAAGGAGACCTCCTCGGGCCGGGCGGAGCGCCCGCAAATGGGGCCGGGCACCGGCGAGCGGGCGTGCGCGGCTACTTGCTGATGTTGTTGTAACGCTTAATCACCTTGCCGGTGATGTTGATCAGCTTGGAGCGGGAAAACAGGATGGTGCGGGCGGTGGTCTGCTCGATGACGAGATCGAAATTTTCTTCCTTGGAAATGAGATTTATGACGGTCTGCACCTCGGTAAAGATCGATTCGGAGGCCTTGATCTGCTTGCGCTGCAGCTCCCGCTCGGCGGCTTTGTAATTTATGCGCCACTTCTTCTCCTTTGCCCGCAGTGCGATTTGCTTCTTCGCTTTTGCGGCGTCGGTAAGCAGGATGTTGTTCTTCAGTTCTTCGCCTTCTTTCTTCAGTTTTTCCCCGATCGACTTCAACTCGCTTTCCTTTTGCTCCTTGGAAGCAAGCAGTATTTTCCGGGAGCGGATCCCGGCTTCGGAGTCGTTGAGCACTCTCTGAAAATTCACGACGCCAATCTTCAATTTTTCCAGCCCAGCGGCCTCCAGGGAACCGAATATGGGCGCCATGCACAGCAAAATCCCAATGGAAAGCATCCACTTGAGCGGCAGATGTGATGGCTTCATTGCTCTTCCACGGCTAGGGTTCTCGAAGCGGGGCTTGGCCCCGGCAATAACACCATCAAAACAGCGAACTGATGGTAAAGTCAAACTTGTCTTCATCTTCGTTGGGCGCCGCGCGCAACTTCATCCCGTACTCAAACCGCAACACCCCCAACGGGGTTATCAGGCGTATGCCGAATCCGATGCTTTGCTTGACATCGAAAAACCCCGGCTCCGACTCTCCCAGGATTTCGTACTGCCTGGACTCCGCATTGACTTCTCCCGCATCGAAAAACAACAAGCCCCGTACATTGTCTCCTGCCAGGGGAAACAGCAATTCGATGTTGAGCAGCCGCTCCAGGATTCCGCCGCTGCGGAGTTGCCGCAGATCGTCGTCGCTCAGTCCGAGCGTCCGCTGATCCACGAGAACGAGCACGGGGTTGCCGAAGCTGTCAAATATGGGCTGCCCCGCATCGTCAAAGGCTTGGGTCTGGGTGGAGTTCAGCTCCCGTTCCAGGTTGCCGAACGGCCCGCCGACGTCGGCGAAGTCGTAGCCCCGCAGGGTGGTGATTCCACCGAGGCGAAACCGGTCTTCCAGCGGTATCAGGTTGCTGCCGATTTGCTCCAGCCAACTCACCCGCACACGGCCCATCAGTATCAGCGTGTTCGCCTGATTGAGACTGAAGAATTTTCTCGCCCGGAAGCGGTAGCGCCGGTACTCGGTGTCACCGCCCAGAATCTTGCCGCCCACCTGCTGAACGGCGAGGATGGCGTCGGTGCCGCTGGAAGGGAAAATGGGATTGTTGACCGAATTGTAGCGCAGGGAGGGGGTCACGGAGCGTAAATTGGTGGGCTCCTCCACGATGGCTTCAAATTCCCGGCTCAGGATGGAGAAGCTCACGTTGAACCGCAGCAGAGGAATGATGGGAACGCCGAATCCCTGGGTGTAGCGCTCCTCCTTGATGTCGCCCACACCGAGACCGGTAAAGTCATCGCGGGTAACGAAGGCGAGCGAGGAATCGCTGGAAAATTCCGTTCCGAACACGTGAGGTTCGATAAAATCGAGCGTGAACGACCGTGTCACGTTGCGCTGGCCGAAGGAGGCGGAAAATCTGACGGTCTGTCCCCTCCCGAACAAGTTCGCCTTGGAAATCGAAGCAGCTATGATAAAGCCCGAGGAATCACTGAAACCGACCTGCGCCTGCAGCGAGCCCGTCTCGGTCTCGTCGACCTTGGTCACGATGTCCAGGATGTTGTCCACCTCCGTGGCTTCCCGGCGCACCGAAAAGCCCGGGGTAAAGTATCCCAGCCGCTGCAAATTCTGCTGGGAGACGCGCAGCTTGCGGCCGTTGTACAGCTCGTTTTCACGCACCTCGAATTCCCGGCGCATGACGAAATCCCGCGTTTCCCGATTTCCCTGAAACTCGATCCTGCCGATGTAGGCCTTGTCCCCCTTGACGATCCGATAGCTGACGTCCACCAGCAGCTGCTCGTCATCGATCTTGACGTCCGGTATCACCCGCACGAAAGCGTAGCCCTGCTCCTGGTAGAACTGGTTCAGCCGGAAGCGGTCCCTGTTTTGCTTGAAAGGGTCGTATACAGCCCCCTTCTTCAGTTCCAGGCGATCGAACAGGTCCGACTTCTTGCCCAGAATGTCTCCGGTAATGTCCACGGTTCCAGTAAAATACTGCTCGCCCTCGGTGATGGTGAGGTCCACCCGAATCCGCGAAAACTCCCGGTTGTGTTTAAGCTTCACATTCGGCTTGTCTATGAAAACCCTGATATAGCCGTTGGTGAGATACTTGGAGGTGACGGTCTGCAGGTCATGGTTGATCTTTAGTTCGTCGAACACGCCCGCATCGGTGATCCATCCGAAGCAATCCACCTCCGCGGACAGCATGAAGCGCTGGATCTCCAGTTCGGTGAAGATCTTGTTCTTGTGGGTGCGTATAGCGGTGATATAAAGCCGTGGAGACTCCTCGACGATTATAGTAAGGCCGTAGGATTTATCGGTGTACCGGTCAATCTTCGAGCGCACCTTGGCCTTGAAGTAACCTTTTTTCCGGTATTCCTCGCGCAGAATCTCCACGTTCTCTTCCACCAGCCGCTTGCTGTAAAAGTTGCCGATTTTGACAGTGATCATGTCCTCCAAACTGGAATCGGTAACCTTGACGTTGCCCACAATCTTGAATGAGGAGATGCGGGGCTTCTCGTCCACCTTGAAAATCAAAATGACGCCTTCTCCGGGCACTTCCTCGATTTCCGCCCGTACGTCCCTGAAAAATCTGAGCTTGAATATATTCCTGATGTCATCTGTGACGTCAGCCGCGTTGAGCGGCTCGTCCACCCGCGAGCGAAGGCTGGAGAGAATCTGGCCCTTCTCCACCTGGGAAACGCCTTCGATCCGGATCTCGATGATGAGGTTCTTTGGCTGGGCAGCCGCCGGGCGCGGCATCATTGCCAGCAGGCCCGCCACCCCGAACAGGAAGCAAAAAAGGCAGCGGCCGGCGCCGGTTGCGAACGGCCAGGCCGGCATCGGCAGCCCCATATGACCAGAGACGCGCAAAGGCCGGGCCGGCGCAGGGGACGGATCACGCATGTGCGGAATGTGGCATTGTGGAATGCAGCCGGCCCTGCTCTAAGACGAATTGCCGGGACATCTGCGCGGCTATCTGGTGGTTGTGGGTGACCAGAATCAGCGTCAGGCCGTGTTCACGATTCAACCGCAGCAGCAACTCGCTCACCCGCTGGCCGGTCTCCTCGTCGAGATTTCCCGTGGGCTCGTCCGCCAGCAGGATTTTCGGCTTATTGGCGATGGCGCGCGCGATGGCCAGCCGCTGCTGCTCCCCTCCGGAAAGCTGGGAGGGTTTGTGCGCCGCCCGCTCCGCGATCCCGACCTCTTCCAGCAGCGCGGTGGCTTCCGCTTGCAGGGGAAGGGTGCGTCTGGCCTTGATCCACATCGGCATCATCACGTTTTCCAGGGCGGAGAAGTCCATTAGCAGATGATGGAACTGGAACACGAAGCCGACGGTCTCGTTGCGGAATTGTGCGCTTTTCTCCCCATTGAGGCTGGACACCTCGACTCCGTCAATGCGGATGGAGCCTTGTTTGGCACGATCAAGCGCGCCGATCAAATGGAGCAGGGTACTCTTGCCCGCCCCCGAAGCCCCCATGATCGAAACGGTCTGTTTGCGCTGAATGGAGAGATTGACCCCCCTTAGCACATGAAGCTCGTTGCCCTTTCCATCCACGTAATGCTTATGGAGATCTTCGACCACTATGAATCCGGGCTCGGACATACCACCAGTGTCAAATGTTCGCGGCTGCGGCGAAAGGCTGGAAACAACTGAAGCTATTCCTTCCCTGGAACAGGAGCCAATCTCATCCCGGATCGTCAACGAGGCAAGTCACACGCAGGGAACATACTCAATACCCCCCGAAACGTCAAGCAAGCCCCGGTTAACAGGATGCGCCTGCGGCAGGGCCCACGGCCCCCTCCTTCCGCCGCAAAAGCCCTAAGGAAGCGCATTTGCGCCATACTCCGCCGGGCCCCGACGCGTCTACGGCGTCTGGCCGCCGGTCAGCGGGCGGCTGCTGAAGCGCCCGTCGGCCGCCAGCACCACGTGCACGTCCGGTTCACCGGCGAGTTCGTCATGGGCCGCCACGGCCAGCAGCGTACCCGGAAAATCTCCCCAGCGCAGCCTCAGCGATTCGCGGATTTGAGGATCGGGGAGCGCGAACAGTTCCCTCCCGATCAGCAAGTCCGCCCTGGATACCAGAAAGCGGAGCGCCCAGAACTTGTCCAAAACTTCCGCGGGCTGAAACTTGAGCGGCAGCCGGAGCGTGTCGGGCGTCAGCCCGATCCTGTCCAGCAGCACGCTCAGGGAGCGCCGCCTGTTTTCAAGCCAGACGAACTCCGGCGCGTCGTTTGAATGGAGATATTCCTGTACACTTTGGTTCAACTTCAAGGTTTCCCTAAGCCTGAAATCGCTCTGAACGGTGACCGTGCCCAACTCCTCGACGAATCCCGATGCCGGCGCTACCAAGCCGGCGAGCACCTCGGCAAAGGCGGCAAACATCCCCTCGTCGGCGCATTCCATCCAGATGCGCTGGGCGCGGTGGACCGACCAGTTGATGGGGCCGATGCTCAAGCCCTCGGCGGTTCGGATGACAAGATCGTGGAAAGTCAGAAGCGGCGCCTGCTTCATGCTATGTCTCGGGATGTTGTCTTTAAGATGACGTGGAGCCCGGAGGCGGCCGGGCAGATTTCGCCGCATCAGCCGGCCTGCACGCGGCGTGATCGCCACATGAGGCTATCAAATTAGCCGGGAAAAAAGCATTTCAATGTAGTTATGTATTCGATTAGGATTAACCTGGACGCGGACCTCTGAATGAAGGCGGCGGGGTGCCGCAGCGTGGATTGCACAACAGCCCTGCTGGGTGGAAATGAAATTGTTTCGGCACGATAAATTTTTGTACGAGAAGCGCAACGGGGAGCAGATTGTTCAGGTGCTGCAGCGCGACAACCGCAGGGAACTTCGCTTCGGAAACCACATTACCCAATCCGCGATCTCCCTGGACGCGCCTGACCTGCTTCAACTCGAGTACACCCGGGCCATGATGGCCGCCTTCCTGCTGGCGCCGCGAGCCACCGACATACTCCATATCGGGCTGGGCGCGGGTTCCCTGGCACGTTTTATCCACCAGCACTTTCCCGGCAGCCGGCAGGTGCTGGTCGAGTTGAGCCCGGAGGTGATCGAAGTGGCTTACCGCTACTTCGACCTGCCGGAGTCGCCGCGCTTGCGGGTCATTGTTGACGAGGGCGCGCGTTTCCTGAGGAATTGCCCGGAGTCGTTCCACCTGATTTTCCTGGACGCCTTCCTGGCCGGCGGGGTATCCCGGCATTTGGAATCCGCCCGGTTCTTCGGTTCCGCCCGCGACCGGCTGGCGCCGGGGGGCTGGCTGGTCAACAATGTGTGGGGTTCGGACCGGGAGAACCTCAACGCGGTAAAAATAAACCTTGCCGGTGTCTTTAACCGGTTGTATTCCTTGTCCGTGCGGGCCGACAGCAATGTCATCTTTTTCGCGGGCAACACCAGCGATCCGCCTTCGATGGCATCCGTGAAAAGCCTGGCGGAACAGTTTTCCGGCTCAATGCCCCTTGACCTGGCGGGATTCGCGGCGAAGTTGACCGCGGTGCCTACGACGCAGGCTGGCCAGGCGCGCGTGGTCGGATAATGCCGCCTTTATTTTAAAATAGATTTCCAAAAACAACTCAGCAATCCGAACGGAACAATTCATGGGTGCAGGCAACGAAGTCATTGATGCTCTCGTTTACGATGCTTACGGCACGTTGTTCGACGTGTACTCGGTATTCGAAAAATGTGAAAAGAACTTCCCCGGCAAGGGCGCTGCAATCAGCGAAATCTGGCGCACCAAACAGCTGGAATACACTTGGCTGCGCTCCCTGATGGGAAAATACCAGAATTTCTGGGAACTCACCGAGGCGGGCCTGAGGTTCGCCTGCCGGGCCCTGGAACTGGAACTTACGGATGACATTCTGCGCGATCTCATGGACAATTATTTAAACCTTGCGTCCTACGAGGAGGTCCCGGCCACCCTGGAGAAGCTGTCCGGAAGCATTCAACAGGCGGTACTGTCCAACGGAAGTCCCGATATGCTGAACAAGGTGGTGGAAAACAATGGATTGCGGCCGTTTTTGCAGGCGGTGCTGAGCGTGGACGAGTTGGCTATCTTCAAGCCGTCGCCCAAGGTATACCAACTTGCGGTGGATAAATTTGGGGTGCCCGCCAACAAAATTGGATTTGTCTCGTCAAACTGTTGGGATGCGATCGGGGCAAAATCCTTCGGGTTCAAGGTATTCTGGATTAACCGTTTCAAGCGTCCCCTGGACGAGCTGGGCATCGTACCCGATCACGAGATTCAAACCCTGGATCAGATCGAAGCGCTGTTGTCCTGAAAGAGGAATTGATCGGCGGAACGGGTTTTGTGGAACCGTGCGCATGGCTTGGCCGTAGTATTTATACAGTGCGGCAACGGCGCGTGTGACAGGATCAGGCGGCATGGGCCCCTGCGGACCTGCCGTAGGGAAGTTGGCTCCGCCCCGGCTAAGATGCGCCGGCGCGGCGGCAAATGCCGATCAGGCGTAAATTTATTTTAATTTTTTCCAGCAAACGGAACCGCCGGCAATGTCATCACAGACTACAGAAGCCTCAAGGCAGAAGGTCAAGGCAAGCCAGCTTACAGCAGGCATGACGATCGTTGAGGTGTCCGAGTTGTCCTTCGATTACGCCACCTTGGACACGGCCAGATTGAAATTCGTTCAGTCGGGCTTCAAGGGCGCAACCGCCGTTATCACCGACGAGACGGGCCGCAAGGAAATCCCCATCGAACAACTGAGGGAATTCGACCACCTGCAGGAAATTACCGCTATTCCGGAAGACCTGAAGCTCGCCAAAGTGGTGGAAAAAATGGGCGAGGTGATGGAAAAACACGGGCTGCTGGAGTTCATGGTGTCGATCCCCCATGGCGTGGAAGTTCCGGCGGAAACGAAAACATCGACAGCGCCGGAACTGAAAATCGGCTCCGCGGAAGCCAAAAAACGCCATGAGGAAAAGGTCGTTGAGGTCAAAAAGTTCATGGAGACCGTCGAAGGGGGAAACGAGAACCGCACCCGGGCTTCGAATATCGTCGAGGACATGCTGGACATGGGACGGGCCGGGAATTTTTCCAGCAAGGGGGTCGAATCCATCGTCAACGACATCATGAGCGGGGGCTCCTCCCCGGCCATGAAAGCCATCGCGGGCCTGAGGGGAAGCGACCAGACCTACGCCCATTGCGTGGATATGTCCGTCATTCTGCAGGACTGTTACAAGGATATCCTGACCCGCATGGACAAATCCGTTAGCGAAACCACCAACCGGTTCACGCTGACCTCCGGCTTCATGCACGACATTGGGAAAAGTGAAGTGCCCAAGGATATTCTGGAAAGCACCGAGCGCTTCGCCCCGGACAGCCAGGAAATGCTGCTGCTCCGCAATCACACCACCTATGGGGCGCGGATTCTTACCGACCTGGGCCTGCACGAGACCACTGTCAACGTGGCCCACTACCATCACGTCAAGAAGGACGGCACGTTGTTCACCAGCTATCCGGACGTGCCCTTTGACTTGGTGCGCCCCCTGACCCGGCTCGGCTCGGTGGTGGACGTGTACCAGGCATTGATCGGCAAGCGAAAATACAAGCGAAACTGGGTGCCGGGCAAGGCGATGGAATACGTCATGAACCTGCGGGGCTCGGAATTCGACGAGAAGATGATCGACCAGTTCGCACGGAGCATGGGGATTTTCCCGATCGGCTCCCTGGTGAAGCTTTCCACCGGGGAATACGCCTTCGTGCTCATGATCGCGCCAGACGAGTATCGGGACCGGCCCATGGTCGCCGTGGTCGAAAATGCCAACGGCGAGTTGATCTCCAACCACAGCATCCTGGACTTGATGCTGGAGAAAGACATCAAGGTGGAAGAAGTGGTGGATCACTACGAGCATTATTCCGAATCCGAAGACCAATCCTACCAGATTTTTCTTTCCATCAAGGTTTGATGATCCCCCCATGCAGGCCGATCTCATATCCCGCGTCCCCGAGGCGGTTGATCTGGCCGCGTTGCATGGCCTGCTCAAGATCTCTCCGCGCGGGAGCCTGATCCACGCACCCTTCGCGCTCAGCCCCTGTCCCATCGATCCCGTTTCCTGCGAACGCCTGGAGGCATTGAGCCTGCCGTTCAACCGCCTGGCGCGGGCGATCTCCGGGCGCCTCGATTTCCTGGAGGAGGCACTGGGAGAGGTGGCGGCCGCGGACCCGTTCACCGCAGACCTGCTCAGGCTGGCCCGGACCTCGGCAGCCAGCCAGCCGCTTTACTTGCAGATCACCCGCAGCGATTACTTTCTGCAGGCCGGCGGGGAAGAGGGGCTTCCGCAGATTCGCCAGGTGGAGTTGAACACCATTTCGGCGAGTTATCCCGCCCTGGCGGCAAGGGTGAACCTGCTGCACCGGCAATTGCTGGCGGACACAGCCTGGGAAGCCGCCCTGGTGCCCAACGACCCCCTGCCGGACCTGGTGCTGGGCTTTACCGAGGCCTTTCGCCTCTACGGCCATGAGGATGCCTGCGTGCTGATGGTGGTGCAGGCGGACGAGACGAACGTCTTCGATCAGCGGCTGCTCGAACTCGCCCTCCGGGCAGAGCGTGTGCCCGTGGCGCGCCTGACCCTGGAAGCCGTCGCGGAGCAGGGAAGCCTGAGGGAGGGGCACTTGATGCTCGGTGGGCGCATCTGCGCCATCACATATTTCCGGGCCGGGTACACGCCCGACGATTTCCGCGCGCCGGAAGCGCTTCGCGGGCGCGAGTTGATCGAAAATTCGTCCACCATCCCGGTGCCGGGCCTGGCCACCCACCTGGCCGGCACCAAGAAAGTGCAACAACTGCTCACCCGCGGCGAAACCCTGCGCCAGTTCTGCGAGGAGCAGGACGCCCGTGCCGTGGAGGAAACCTTCGCGGGCATCTACGCGCTCGACGAGCCGGTGGAGGCGAACGGCGGCGCTCTACCGGCCCACCGGGCGGCCGCGAAAGCCCCGCACCGGTTTGTCCTCAAACCCCAAAGGGAAGGCGGGGGCAACAATCTCTATGACGACGAGTTGACCGGCCGGCTGGCTGGTCTGGGGCCCGAGGAACAAAAGGCCTACGTGCTGATGGAGCGCATCCGGCCCATCCCGCATCATGCGGTGGTGGTGGTGGAGGGAAAGGCCAGCGAAGGGCAATACGTCAGCGAAATCGGCAGATTCGGTCTGCTGCTGGCGGACGGAAAGAAGATCCTCCTCAACCGCGATACGGGCTACCTGGTGCGCACAAAGCACCACCAAGTCAAGGAAGGAGGCGTTTCGGCCGGCTTCGCGCATCTCAACAGCCTGGTGATTCTGCCCGCGGGCGAGGCCTACAGACCTCTGTAGACTCCGCAGCCCGCCACGGGCGCAGGGAAAATCTCTTGGAAGTGGCGGAGCGATTATGTTAAGGTTTGCGTGCCTCTCCAAGGGAGGCCCGCAAGGGCGGATAAGGAGGGGCGCCGGCCAGGCTGCCGCAAATCCAATGACGCAATGGCGATTCTCCTTTTCCGCCGTTGCCCGGACTCGTTGGCGGGGAAACGAGGCCCGTATGGAGGGGACAGATTCGGCAGCGGCTTACCCGGCACCCGGTTTACGATTCCCCGCCCGCCACCTTCCCATCGTTGCAGGAAAATTCCACGGAAAATCGTATATACATTCAACGCGAGAGGCGAACAGGGGTCTGTCGCTGAGATGGGAAGCCCGCCGCAGTTGGAACAAAGGATGGTTCACTCTATGGCAATCAATTCTTTGGCAGGGTAAATCTCATGGCACTTGAATACGAAGTTCGCGCCGAATACCAGTCCATGTCCCTGGAGCAGTTGCTCGATACCACGGTGATGTGTTTCGAGGGAGTTGGCGATACCCAGAACGACATCCTCAATCGCTATTTCGGTGTAACCACCATCCGTCAACTTGCCAATTTGCCCTATTTTCTCTGGTCCCTCGGAATTCAGGAAACGGCCCTGAAAGGGGGAGACTCGAGCAGCAAACCGGTCAGCGAACTGGCCCAGACGGAAACGCTCAAGTTCTCCATCCGCGACATGGAGCAGGGGAAAAACGCCGTGGAATTGTTCAACTCGCCAGTGAATGTCCTGGACGGCCTCACACCCGCGCAAAACCTCGCCCTGTACGACGCGTTCCGGATTACCAACGTGGTGCAGCTGGCGCACAACCGGATCATGCTTGAAGCCCGGGTGATCGAGTATCTGCAAAAACACCCGGAACTGATCTCCGATTCCCAGGCGGTGGACAAGGACGAAATCGCTTCCATCCTTGGCGCCGACACGATGGTGCCCGGCAGCGGCGAAGAGGCCGCAGCCGGTCAGGAAGGAGCAGGCCTGCGCCAGATGGCCGGGGAAATCAGCGAACACGTGCGGGGCCGCATTGATGCCCTCAAAGACCGGGCCGCCGAAAGGGCCAGGGAACTCTCCTCGCGCGAGGGTGCCGGCGGCGCGGATCTGGCGGCGGACGTGGAGCGGGCCCGCGAGACGGCCAGCTCCCGCGTGGGCCGGGTGGAGGCGCTGCGCCAGGTGCGCGAGCGCACCGACGCCTCACGCGAACAGGCCGGCGAAGCCCGCGGGCAGGCCGACGAAGCCCGCGAGCGCACCGAGGCCACGCGCGTGCAATCCGTCAGCGAGAGTGCCGGCCAGGAAGGAGCAGCCGGCGCGGCCGGCGCGGCCGGTACGGACGTGAGCACCGGCGCACCTTCCATGACCGTCCGCCCGCCAGGCGCCGGCGAGGCCACGGAGGATCAGGAAGCAGCCGCGGAAGGGGGCGCGGCCGAAGGGGGTGGGCCGGAAGGGGCCGTGGCAGGGGAAACCCCGGAAGAAGCGCCCCCGAAGGGATTTTCCTTCAAACCCTGGATGGCCGCGGCCGGCGCGGCTGTGGTCGTTCTGATCGGCCTGCTGCTGTGGCTCGTGCTGGGCCGCGAGTCCGCGGAACCGCCCGCTCCTGTGGTGCAGAGCGAACCCCAGGAGCCCGAAAAGACGGCGGAAACCACCCAACCCGCCGGCGCCCAACCCGCCGCCACCCAACCCGCCGGCACCCAACCCGCCGCCACACAGCCACCGCCCAGGCCGGAGGTGCCGATCCGCACCGTCCACACGGTCAGCAAGGGGCAATCCCTGTGGCGGATCGCCCGCCGGCATTACGGAAACCCGCTGCTGTGGCCGAAAATCTTCGATGTCAACAAGGACCAGATCGAAGACCCGGACTTGATCTATCCCGACCAGAAATTCAAGATTCCGGAAGACAACTAAACGGACGGCGAGGGGTTTCCCTTCCAGGGCGCGGGGGCGGGTTGAAAAACCCAGCCGCGAGTGGCCCTTTCGCTCCGGGCCGCTCCCGCCGCCCGCACCGCT
>CBDUSX010000020.1:0-19873 GCA_965369935.1 uncultured bacterium | reverse complement strand
AAGTACACCCGCCGGTTGGCCTTGCCCTTGTTTTCGGACTTGGTCAGGGTCAGCTTGCCGATCTCGGACAGCTTGCCCACATGGCATCCGCCGTCGGCCTGGACATCGAAATCCACGATGTCCACCAGCCGCAACTCCTCGTAGTCGTGGTGAAAGGCGGTCTCCAGCTTGAACAGCTCGGGCCGCGCCTTGGCTTCTTCGGCGGGGATGAAGGATATCTCCACAGCCAGGTCTTTTTCGATCAGCGCGTTGGAGCGCCGGAAGCCTTCTTCCAGCACCTCCCGGTCGAAGGTCTCGAAGGCGAAGTCCACCCTGCCTTTTTCCGGGGTGAGCTGATTTCCGGTCACGCGCACCTCGTAATCCTTGAACATCACGCCGGTCAGCACATGGGTCGCGGTGTGGTAGCGCATCAGGGTATAGCGGCGCTGCCAGTCCAGCGTGCCTTGCACGGCGTCGCCGGGCCCTGGCCCGGGGGCCTCCAGCCGGTGCAGGATGCCACCTTCCGTGTCCAGCGTTTCCACCACCCGGCAGGGCTGACCTTCCGGGGTGGTCAGCGTACCCTCGTCCCCCTGCACGCCTCCACCGCTGGGAAAAAAAGCGGTGCGATCCAGGATCACCCCTTCCGGAGTGGCTTCCACCACCCGGGCTTCGAATTCTTTCAGATAGGCGTCGCGCTGATAAAGTCTTTCGGTCATGGTTCGGGCAGATCACATGCCGGGCTGTAACGTTGGAAATTCCGCCGGGCGCATCCCGCCGCCGGCGGGGGTAAAACCGCTGGGCCGGCCGCTTCCGGCGGGGCGGGGCCTATTCTTCTTTTTTCATCTGCTTGATGTACATTTCCCGGGACAGCACGTACACCAGGTAGCCGTTGACGCGGGGGGAAAATTTCGCGCGCACCAGGTAATTGTATTCCATGAAATCGGGGTTGGTCTCCTCCAGCTCGCAGTCGGCGACGATCACGTCCAGGGCCACCATCCCCAGGGCGCTCAGCAGCAGGTTGGAGCCGGGTTCGAAGTAGGTATCCGAATAAAAGGCCAGCCCACCCACGGAGATGTTCAGAATCGGAAAGGCCTTCGGGCCGATGTGGGCGAATATGCTGACATCTTTGTCCTGGTCGAATTGGTAGCGGGGCTCGGTGCGGCGGTCATCGACCCCTGGCGGCGCTCCCGCCGCTTTCAGGGCGTCCATCTCCCCCAGCACGTCCGCGTCCGGAGTGAGGTTCTGCAACTCCGATTTCAGCGTGTCGTACTCGTCCTTCCAGCGCCGGCGTTCGCCGTCCTCGTTCCAGGACTGTTCCGTCTCGCCGTCTGCTGAGGTCTTTTTCGGGTCGTCGTCCTTCATCCGGCCAATTCTCCTGAAATCCCCTCGGGCGGCCTCGTCACCATGGCGGGCCGGCACTGGAATTCAGCGTCTCAAGGCATCCGCATTGTTACCATCAACCGGGAGATAAAACCAATCCGCCGCGTAACCGATCATGCCTGCGCGGCCAGCCCATCCACACCACGGCCGTTCCTCAAGGCTCGCATCCGTGTTGCCCGCCCAGGCTCACAGGCCCAGTTCCGCCAGCAAGCTCCGCCAGGCAGTTGTTTCGCGCTCCGGGTGGAAGCGCGGCGCCAGCCGCTGCATGTGCCGTTCCAGGCGGGCCATGAAGGCGCCGTCCTCCTCCGCCCGCGCCAGGAGCTCCCGCAGTTCCCCGGTATTTTCGGCTTTGAAGTAGCCGGGGTAACTCTCGCCCAGCAATCCCACGGAGCCGGGAATGGCCGAGGCCAGCACGGGCAGCCGGGCGGCGGCCGCCTCGGAAATCACGTTGGCGCCCCCTTCCATCCGGGAAGACAGCACCATCAGCCGGCAGCGCGCCAACAGGCGGCGCACCCGCCAGCGGGGCAGTTCCCCCAGCCAGCGGTAGCGCGGATTGGCCTCAACTTCGGCGTGGGCCCGGCGCGCCATGGCCGGATTCATGGCGCCGCCGGCGTGAAGAATCGTGATGCGGGAAGCGGCGGGCAGCCCGCGGGCCGCCAGGGCCGCGCGGAAGGGGTCTTTCTCCTCCCGCAGGTGTCCGATCACACAGACGGGAAAGCCCCGCGGGTTCCGGCGCGCACCCGCGGGCAGGGGCTGGGCCGATTGCAGGATCACGCGCACCTTCTTCCGCTGGCCTCCCGCCAGCTCGCGCGCCGCCAGAGATTGCAGGGTGACCAGCCGGGTTGCCAACCGCAGGGATTCCCTGGCTTCCGCGCTGCTGCTCAGGTCCCGGTAAACGTCGGTGCCCGTGAGGGCCAGCACCAGGGGCGCCTTCGGATAAAGCTCGTGGTAGGCGGCGATGGCGGGAAAGCTCCGCCGGGCGTGCAGGGCGATCATCAGCCCACAGGGCTGTCCCTCGTAGGTCTGGGACAGCTCCACCCGGTGCCCGAGATTCTTCAGAATTTTCGCCCAGCGAATAGCCGTGACCCGGTTTCCGTAGCGGGAGCGGGGCGGGGCGGGGGTTATCATGACGATTTTCATCGCGCGCGCCGCATACGGGCCGAAGGCATCATTCCGGGCCTGGGAATAAATTGGGGGTGCGCCGCCGGCCTTGCGCCGGACCCGGCGCGGGATCAGCGGGCGCAGGTGCGGAAGCCCACAAACACGTCCCCGCGGTCGGGCAGGAAGAAATTGCGCCAGGTGTTGCGGATCATCCGTCCGCGGGTGGCCCAGCTCCCGCCCCGCAGCACCTTTTGGTATCCGAACCAGGGCGCGGAGTATTCCCGGTAGGGGTCCACCACGAAGCCGGGAAAGGGGTAAAAGGCGTCCGCGGTCCATTCCCAGACGTTGCCCAGCATCTGTCTGCATCCGTGGGCGCTGTCTCCTTCCGGCAGGGCGCCCACCTCCAGCGGCGTCCCGTAATGGCCGTCCAGACTGGCCCGCGCCGGCGAGGGCGGCTGATCGCCCCAGGGGTAGCGGCGCTTGCCTTCGCGGAGTGCTCCGCCGCCCGCGGGTTCCGTGGCGGCGGCGAGTTCCCATTCCGCCTCCGTCGGCAGCCTGCGTCCGGACCAGTTGCAATAGGCCTGGGCCTCGTACCAGTTGACGTGGATCACCGGCTGGTGCTCGGCCAGGGGCGTCCACTTGTCGAACCGCCGGCAGCGCCAGCCACCCCCCCGGCGGGGGCGCCAGTAAGCGGGGTGCCGGGCCTTGGACTTGCTCAGCCAGAGCCGCCCTCCGATGCTCCAGTGCGCTTCCTGGGCGTAACCGCCGGCCTCCACGAACCCGGCGAACTCCGAGTTGGTCACCGGCGCGCGGGCGATGCGGAAGGGAGCCACGTCCACCGGGCGGGCCCATTTTTCATTGTCGAACACGAAGGGCATTTCCGGGCTGCCTCCGAGCATGTAGCCCTCGGCGCCGGGCACCTCCACGTCCCCCGCCAAGGGCCCGGCCGCCTCCGCACGTATTGCGTCCCGCAGGGCTTTGGGTGCGGGATAACGCTGGGTCTGGCGGTCGTAGATCATCGCCTCGCCGTGCATGTCTTCGTGAAAGACCGCCAGGCGGTTGAAATAGGTGGCCTGCTCGTCCGGGGCCGCGAGGCTGATGGATTCCAGCACGGCCTCCATCACTTCCGCGGCGTAGCCGATGGTGCCCTCGCGGCCGGGCATGTTCAAGTCCCAGCGGATTTCGTGGGCCACCTCGAAGGAATCGTAGAGCGCATCCACCTCGGGCCGCAGGGGCCCGCGCCCGCTCAGGTGGCGCAGCACCCATTTTTCCTGGAACCAGGCGATGTGGCCCACGTGCCAGATCATGGGATTCACCGTCGCCACCTTTTTCCCCAGCAGTTGATCTTCGCTGAGGTCTTCCACCAGGGAAAAGGTAAGGCCGCGGCTGTCTCTCACCCAGCGGGCCAGTTCGTCCGCCGATGCAGTTTTGGAGGCCAGGTCCATGGAAGATATCGGGGCTGCGGGTACGCGGCGCTGTGGCGCCGTGGCTCGGCGGCACGGTGGCGCGGCGGCAGGCACCGGCCCGCCGCATAATGTCACCTCATGGATGCCGGTTGCCTGATGGATGCCGCATTATGTTCCCTCTGCATGCTGCGCGGCGGGCGCTCATTCCAGGGGCTTGAGACCGCCCAGCAGGGTGGGCAGCAACTCGCAAACCGTGGGATGGATGTGCACGGTGCTCGTGATGGTGGTGTAGGGCGCCTTGGCGGCCATCACCTCCAGAAAGACGTGCACGATCTCGTCACCGCCGATACCCAGAATGGCCGCCCCCAGGATCTCCTTGCTCTCCGCATCCACCAGCACCTTCATCAGGCCCTGGGTTTCGCTGCGTTCCCGTGCGCGCGCCACCCGCTCCATTTTCATGGTGCCCACCAGGGCCTTGCGCCCGGAATCACGCACCTGCTGTTCGGTCATCCCGACCCGGCCCAGGGGCGGATCGATGAACAGGCCGTAGCAGGTGATGCGGTCCGCCACGGAGCGCGACCCGCCATCGAACAGATTGGCCGCCACGATCTCATTGTCGTTGTACGAGGTGTGGGTGAAAGCACCCCGGCCGTTGCAGTCCCCAATGGCCCAGATACCCTCCACATTGGTGCTCAGCCGGTCGTCCACGGTGATGAATCCGCGCCCGTCCGCCGCCACTCCCGCGGCGTCCAGGCCCAGGTCGTCGGTGTTGGGACGCCTGCCCACGGCAAGCAGCAGGTGGGAGCCCTCGACCTTGTCCGAGCCGCCGGCCCCGTCGAGTTGCACGGATATGGCCGCTCCGTTCTGTTCCACCTGGGCCATGGTGGTGTTGAGCCGGACGTCAATGCCCTCGTTTTCCATGATTTCCCGCACGGCCTCGGAAATGTCCTCGTCGTCCCGCGGGATCAGGCGCGGCCCCTGCTCCACCACGGTGACCTTGCTGCCGAAGCGGCGGTAGATCTGGGCGAACTCCAGCCCGATATAGCTGCCGCCGGCGATCAACAGGTGTTCGGGCACCTCGTCCAGATCCAGCAAGCCGGAATTGGTGAGGTACTTGACGCCGTCCAAACCCGGTATGTCAGGCACGACGGCGCGCGCGCCCACATTGATGAAAATCTTTTCAGCCTCCAGCACGTCGCCGTTCACGCGCACGGCATTGGACCCTTCCAGCCGCCCATGTCCCTCGAACACCGTGCCGTTGTCGAGGTTCTTCATCCAGTTGGTCACGCCGGTGTTGCCGCGCGCCACGATCTCGTCCTTGCGGGCCTTGACCCGCTTCATGTCCACCCGGATCGGCCCGTCAATCATCACGCCGAAGTCTTCGCCCCGGCCGGCCATGTATGCTGCCCTGGCGCTAGCCACCAGAGTTTTTGTGGGAATTCACCCCGTATTGACGCAGGTGCCGCCGAACTTCTGCCGCTCGATCACCGCCACCTGCATGCCTTCCCCGCTCATGCGGGAGGCCAGGGAGGGGCCGGACTGCCCGGTGCCGATCACGATCGCATCGAATTTGGTCGCCATATCGTTCCTTCCATTGTTGCACTCTTGTGTCGCGCGTCAGCCCTCGCCATCCGCAATTCGGTGTGGGTACGCAAGCCCTTTCCTATCGTAATCCGGCATTCAATGCCAAGGCTGGATGCTGAAAACCCCCGCAACGCGTTATAGTAATTGTAATGATTGCCGGTAAGTGCTGTTACCACGATTGGATACGGAAGTCTCTGCCCCGCCACGGCAGGTGCCTCCGGCGGAGCGCCCGGCGTATCGCTCGGCATCAAGCTGAAATGCTTGTCATCCAGGCGAGTTACCTATATTAGATTGAAATCGGCGGGTCTATCGAATCCGCCCGGCCTGGCTCGCGCAGGAGCAGTCCGGGTCCCGGGCGTGAATGTCCGGGTTGAAGATTTCCAGCCAAAAACAGCAGGATGCGCGTCATGCCCTCCACGATCGTATTTTCGAGCCAGAAGGGCGGTGTCGGGAAGACGACCTCCGCGGTGAATCTGGCCATGGCCTTTGCCGTGGGGGGCTACCGTGTGTTGCTGATCGACCTGGACCCGCAGGGTTCGGTGCGCTATTCCTTTGGCATCAAGGAGCCGGCCGAGCGCGGCACCCAGGACCTGCTGACCAATCCCTCCATGTCCCTGGCCGACGTGTGCATGTCCGCCGACGGCCAGGGGCTGGACTACGTGCTGTCCAACATCGAGACCCTGAAGCACGAGCAGGAACTGGCGCAGAAGATCGGGGAGTTGACGACGCTGAAGAAACGGCTGGACCAGGAAGCGCAGGACTATGATTTTATCCTGCTGGATTCTCCCGCCTCCACGGGCATTCTGGCCCTGAACGCCATGACGGCGGCGGATTACGTGATCCTGCCCCTGCAGTGCGAGTCCCTGGCCATCAAGTCCCTGAAGCGGTTCCTGCATTCCTTCCGCGAGTTGCAGACCACGCACAATCCGAATCTGCGCATCGCCGGGATTTTGATGACGATGTACAACCGCCGCCTGGCCGTGCATCGCAAAATCTGCCGGCAGATGTACGAGACCCTGTTCGACTCCGTATTTTCCACCATCATTCCCCAGGCCAAGGAAATCGCCGAGGCCAGCGCCATGGGTCAGTCGGTAATCACCTACAACATCAATTCCATCGGCGCCACGGCCTATATCCGCCTCGCCAAGGAGATGCTGGATCGCTTTGGGCTGAGGCCCGAACTTGCCGTCAGATAACACAGATCAAAACATGCCCGGCACAAGGTCGCAGGGCAGGTCATTGGCCCTGCAATTGCTCTATCAGGCCGAAATCAACGAGGGCCTGGATCAGGATTCCGCCCAGCCGTTGTGGGACGGCCGGGAGCCTTCCAGGAAGTCCAGGGCCTTTGCCGAGGCGCTGGTGGCGGCCACCCTCGAAAACCTGCCGGAGATTGACGCCACGCTGACGCGGGAGCTGGAGCACTGGAAGCTTGGCCGGCTCTCCGTGGTGGTGCGCAATCTGCTGCGCATGGCGGTGTGCGAGATGGCCGTGCAGGGCGAGGTGCCGTTTCCCGTGATTGTGGACGAGGCCGTGGAACTGACGCGCATGTTCATGGACGAGGAGTCCGCCAAGTTCGTGAACAGCGTGCTTGAGAAATGCTGGGTCAGCGTTTCCGGCGCAAACGGAAGGGCGCCCACCTCCCTGGGCGGCGCATGAAACGAAGGCGCAGAATGACGCGCGAAACTGTCTGAAGGGCGTCATGGCGCTCAATCGTGCACGACGGACAACGGAATGGCGAAATTGATTTCCGGAAGGCAGAAGACGGACCCCCCCCGGCTGGAGGCGCGGCAGCACCTGGTGAACTATCTGGTCTCTTCCAAGCCCTCCTGTTCGGACGAAGCCTACGACGCCCTCATCTCCAAGGTGCTGGAGTTCGAGGCCGGCAACCCCGCCCTGCGTGGCTGGGACTCCCCCACCACCCGCGTCATCGCTCCGGCCCAGGATGCATTTCCGGCCCGCCAGCACGCCTCGCCCATGCTGAGCCTGGCCAACGCCTATTCGGAGGAGGAGCTGGACGAATGGGAGGCCAGCCTGAAGCGGCTGCTGCCCGAGGCGGCGCCCTCCTACGTGGCGGAGTTGAAGATAGACGGGCTGGCCATCGCGGTGCATTACCAGCGGGGAGTTCTGGCCCATGCCGTGACGCGGGGCGACGGGGCGGTGGGCGAGGACGTGACCCGCAACGTCAAGACCATCCGCGGCCTGCCCCACACCCTGCCCGAGCCCGTTACCCTGGAAGCGCGGGGGGAGGTGTATTACACCTTGAGCAGCTTCGCCAGGCTGAACCGGGAGCGGGAGCGGCAGGGAGAGCCGGAGTTCAAGAACCCCCGCAACGCGGCGGCGGGCACCCTGCGCATGCTGGACAGCACCGAGGTGGGACAGCGCGCGCTGAGCCTGGCTGTGTACGGCCTGGCCTCTCCTTCCCCCCGCTCCAGCCACAGCGAAAGCATGGCCTGGCTGAAGGAGCTGGGCCTGCCCGTGGCGGAACACACCTCGCGCTTCCGCTCGCTGGCCGAGCTGAAGCGGTATTACGGGCAGTGGAAGACCCGGCGGGCGGAGCTGGACTTCCAGATAGACGGCATCGTGGTGAAGGTGGACGAACTGACCCTGCGGGAGCAGGCAGGCAGCACCTCCAAGTCCCCCCGCTGGGCGGTGGCCCTCAAGTTCAGCGCGGAACGGGCCAGCACGATTTTGAAAGAGGTAGAGATCGGCGTGGGCCGCACCGGCATGCTTACCCCGGTCGCGCTGCTGGAGCCGGTACAGCTTGCGGGCACCACCGTGTCCCGGGCCACCCTGCACAATTACGACCAGATTGCGCGGCTGGACCTGAAGCTGGGCGACGTGGTGTATCTGGAGAAGGGAGGCGACATCATCCCCAAGGTGGTGGGGGTGGAGCTGGAGGCGCGCAAGACCGGCACGCGCACGGACATCGCGCCGCCGGAAACATGCCCCTCCTGCGAGAGGCCGTTGACGCGGCTGGAGGGCGAGGTGGACTACCATTGCGTCAACCCGCACTGCCCGGCCCAGCGCGCCGAGCGTATCCGCCACTTTGTCTCCCGGCGCGCCATGGACATCGAGTCCCTGGGCCCCGCCCTGATCGAGCAACTGCTGGGCGAGGGAATGATAGAGACCTTCGCGGACCTGTACCGGCTCAACGAGCAACAACTGGCAGGGCTGGAACGGATGGCGGAAAAATCCGCGCGCAACGTGATCGAGGCCATCGAAGCGTCAAAGACCCGCCCCCTGGACAAGTTCATTCATGGGCTGGGCATCCGCTACGTGGGAGAGCGGGCGGCGAGGGTGCTGGCCCTCCAATTCGGCGGCCTGGACCAGCTGCGCCAAGCCTCCGTGGAAGATCTCGAGAAAGTCAACGAGATCGGCGCGGTGACGGCGCAGAGTCTCCACTCTTTCTTCCATGACGACGCGCAATGGGCGCTGATCGAACAGGCGCGAGCCGCCGGGGTGAATCCGCAGCCCCTGGATCTGGGGGGGGACGCCCCAGCCGCGTTGGCGGGCAAGACGGTGGTGATCACCGGGACGCTGTCTCTTCCGCGTGGACGGTGGAAATTCCTGCTGGAACAGGCCGGCGCCACGGTGACCGGCTCCGTGTCCAAAAAAACCGATTACCTGCTGGCCGGGGACAACCCCGGCTCCAAGCTCGATGCCGCGCAGCGGCTTGGGGTGGCGGTGATCAGCGAGGATGAAATGACCAGGCTGCTGGAGGCGCAGTGAAAAAGATAGCCATCATAGGGGCGGGGGAGATCGGCGCGTTTATCGCGGAGCGGCTCAGCGAGGAGAAGTTCGACGTCGTCGTGGTGGACCGCGACGAAGGCGTGCTCTCCGACCTGCAGAATACGCTGGACGTGGCCGGGGTGCACGGAAACGCCACCAACATCAAGGATCTCATCAACGCGGATATTCAGGACGCGGACCTGTTTATCGCCACGACGAGGCAGGACGAGACCAACCTGGTTTCCTGCCTGCTGGCCCGGGAACTGAAGATACCCCAAAACCTCGCCATTACCCGCTACCTGGGATCGCGCGACAAGATTTTCAACGTGGACAGCGCGCCCATGGGCATTGACATGATCGTCAACACCAGCGAGGTGGTGAAGAACGAAATCATGGACGTGGTGGAGACGACAGGCCCCAGCGAAGTGGCGTCATTTGCCGACGGACGGATCAACCTGATCGGCTACCAGATCGGACACGACTCGCACCTGGCCGGCAAGACAATTTCCGAGATTTCCGGCAACGGCAAGGAGAAGAACTTTTATGTGGCCAGCATGGTGCGCAACAACGTGCTGCACGAGCCGGCGCCGGAGACGGTGTTGGAAAAGGACGACTATCTCTACCTGATCACCACCGATAAACATATGCGGGACCTCAACGCCACCCTGCACGTGGAAACCATCAAGTCCAAAACCGCCGTGGTTTACGGCGACAACTACCTCTCCCAGTTGCTGGCCAATTCTCTGCTCAACCGCCATTTCACCGTAACCATGCTGGCCGCGACCGAGGACAAGGCGCAGTTTCTGAAAAATTACTTCCAGAATCGCCGCAATTTTCACGTGGAAGTGGGAGAGGGCACGGAAGCACGGCTCTTGCGCAGGGTGAAAGTGCCCACCACCAGCGTGTTCATCGCCACAAAGAGCGACGACGCCAGCAACCTGACCGGCTGCTTTGTCGCCAAGAACCTGGGTGTGGGAAAGACCGTGGCCACCATCAAAAGAAACGACATCCTGCAGGTCGCCCCGCAGGGCGGGGTGGACGCCAACATCGCCCCCCGGCTGGCCACCGCGAAGGTGATCCAGAAGGTGGTGCATGAAAACCGGGTGCTGGACTACCGGGCGGTGTCCCGCACCAACCTGGAAGTGATCGAGCTGGAGGCAAAGGGCGCCTGCAAATGCACCAAGTCTCCCATCGGAAAGCTGCGGCTGCCCGAAGGGGTCACCATCGGCGGTATCGTCTCCAAGGGGGTGCCGGCCCTGCCCAGCCCGGACTACCGCATCAAGGCGGGGGACAAGGTGATCGTGCTCACCCTGCCGGAGCACATCGTGGAAGTGGAATACCTGTTCGAGGAATAGAGCCCCGGGGGGCGCGGGTCCGGAAACCCGCCGCCCGGCCCGCCGCCGCTGCATGGGGCCGGCTCGCCGCGCAAAATGGAAAACCGGGAAGCCAAACCGCGCTACCGATAAACCCTATTGATAAAATAGAGGCGCGGCGAAGGTCATCTTGTGGGTGGCGATTTCGTAGACCAGGGAACTGCCATGGTGGGTTCCGCCCTTGGTTTTCACCCACACCTCGCCCGGCGACACCATGCGCTCGGTCTCCTGCTCATACTCAATGCGCTGGCTGCGGATTTCCGCCCCGGCCATGTCCACCAGCCGCACTTTATCCTCCAGCACGACCTTGCCCTGATCGTTGTCCAGCAGCGCCCTGCCCGCCCGGCCCTGCAGGTAGACCTGCCGCGCGCCGGATTCGGCCGTGGAGAACACCTTGAACTCCACCTTGGCCAGCACCGCCGTTTTTGTCAGTTCGTCGAACTGCGCTGAACGCGCGAACAGTTCGTACTTCAGGATATCCCCGTTGTGCTGCCGGATGGCCACCTCCCGCATGGCCAATACGTTGGCGGGCAATTCTTCGGCCGGTTGTTCCCGCCGTGGAGTTTCCTCAACGGTAAGCAGGTAGAACATACCCGACCCAAAGGCCATGAACGCCATGAACGCCAGCAACCTTTGCATGTCCCACTCCGCGAAGGGGGGTCAGGCAGATTCGGGGGCCTCTTCCGAGGCGGCGGATTCTGAGGGTGAAACGATGGCCAGGGATTCGAGGAAATCCTCCAAGCGCACCGCGAATTCCCCGGCGAGCGCCTCCACCTTCTCGCCGTGGGTGGCGATGTAGGAGCGCAGCCGCTCGAAGCCCGCCCGCCGGCAAAGGGTGGTCAGGTCCGCGCCGCTCAGCCCTTTGGTGCGGGCGGCAAGCTGCCGCAGGTCCACGTCCGGGGCCAGCTTCATCTTGCGGGTGTGAATGGCCAGAATTTCCTCGCGCTCCGCTTCTTCCGGCAGCTCCAGCTCAATCACCATGCCGAAGCGGCCGGGGTTGAGCAGCGCCGGCTCCACCAAGTCCAACCGGTTGGTGGCGCCTATCACCACCACCTCGCTGAACTTGTCCAGGCCGTCCAGTTCGCTCAGGAACTGCCCGATCAGGCGCTCTCTTCCTCCGGCGTCGTGGCTCTGGCCACGGCGGGGAAAGATGGTGTCCAGCTCGTCCACGAACAGTATGCACGGGGAAGCCTGCTTGGCCTTGATGAACACCTGACGCAGGGCCTTTTCCGATTCCCCCACCCATTTGGAAAACAGGGCCGCCGCATCCACCGTGATGAAGCTGAAGCCGGTCTCGGTGGCCAGCGCTTTGACCAGCAGGGTCTTGCCGCTTCCCGGCGGGCCGCTGAGCATGATGCCGCCCGGGGCGGCGACGCCCGCCGCCTCGCTCAGGCGGGGGTAGAGCCGCGGCAGTTCCACCGTGGAGCGCAGCAGGCCCTTGGCCGAGTCGAGGCCGCCCACCTCATCCCATTTCACATTGGGGCGCTCGGCGAAGAATTCGCGGGTGGCCGTGGGTTCGATCCCCTTCAGGGCCTCGACGAAATGGCGCATGCAGATAGAGGCTTCCCCGGCCAACTCCCCGATTTCCCGCTCCGCGAAGTCCTCCCGGTTCAGCACGTCCTTGAGGGCGAACATGCCGGCTTCCTTGCACAGCACCTCCAGGTCCGCGCCCACGAAGCCGTGGGTGATTTCGGACAGCAGCTCCAGGTCCACGTCGTCGGCCAGGGGCATGCCGCGGGAGTGAATTTTCAGGATCTGCAACCGCCCCGGGCGGCTGGGCACCTTGAGCACCACCTCCCGGTCGAAACGCCCCGGGCGGCGCAGGGCATGGTCCAACAACTCCGGGAGGTTGGTGGCGCCGATGATCACCACCTCCCCGCGGGAGACCATGCCGTCCATCAGGGCCAGCAGCTGGGCCACCACCCTTTTTTCCACCTCTCCCGCCACCTCGGTGCGCTTGGGGGCAATGGCGTCTATCTCGTCAATGAAAATGATGCTGGGGGCCTTGCGCTGGGCCTCCTCGAACAACTCCCGCAGCTTGGCCTCGGATTCGCCGTAGAATTTGTGAATCACCTCCGGGCCATTGATGCGGATGAAGTGCGCATTGACCTCGCTGGCCACCGCTCGGGCGATGGTGGTCTTGCCCGTGCCGGGAGGGCCGTAGAGCAGCACCCCCTTGGGCGGCTCGATGCGCAACTGGGCCAGCAGCTCCGGATACTTCATGGGCAACTCGATCATTTCCCGGATTCGCGTCAGCTCGTCCTGCAGCCCTCCGATGTCCTCGTACTTGACGGTGGAAATCACCTCCGGGGCGGCTCGGGCGTGTTCCTGGATGCGTACGTCGGTGTGAGGCACCGCCACGCATCCAGCCCCTTCCGGCTCGAAAGCCGCCACCTGAAACTGGGTGCCCCTGCGCGAATGCAGGGGAATGGTGATCTTGTCCCCCAGGGTGAAGGGCCGGCCCGCTATGTACTCGCGGATGCGCCGTACCTCCGTGGGGCCGTAACTGGCTTTTTCCAGCGGGGTGATGAGCAGGGTCGCCGCGTAGGGAGGCGCGCAGGGCCGGACACGGATGCGGTCGTCCAGGGTGATGCCCGTGTTCTCGCGGATCAGGCCGTCCAGTTGAATGATGGCCTTCTGCCCGTTTTCCTCGTGCAGGGGCCAGATGCAGGCCATGGTGCTGCGTTCCCCTTCGATCAGCACCACGGTGCCGGGCTGCACGCCCATGGCCTCCAGGGTGGCCTCGCTGACGCGCACGACGCCCTGCTCCACGTCCTCCAGACGGGCCTCCATAACCCTTAGGCGCGGACCCACCGCGGCATCCATGTCTTCCACGAGATATTTGTCAAAGGGAACGGTCATGACGGTCGCCTGCAGCTTTCAAAGCACTTTCATAAAACAGCATAAGAAAGTGGGCGCTTCTGCCCGCAAACCCTTGGGAACAGCCTTGATAACAGCAATCATAGGCGATTCCCCGCGGCAATGGCAAATGTCAGCAGGCGTGGCAGCGGGCGAGCCGGCGGGCCGGGATTGCAATGCCGGGCGCTCTCCGGGTAAGCTTGTTGCTCCCCGGCGCATCCGGCCGGTTCCCCGGTGACCCTAAAACCGAATTCCCGGCCTTACGTGAAACGCCTCGTCTCCTCCCTGCTCGTGATTACGGCATTGGTGACGGTGGATCAGGGTGCCAAGCTGTGGGTGCGCCAAAACGTCGCGCCGCATCATGCGTCCGCCCTGCTTCCGAACCTGCTGGATTTGACCCATGTGCAAAACAAGGGGGTCAGTTTCAGCTTTCTCGGCAACCTGGCCGATGACATCCGGGCGCCCCTGCTGATCGTGATCTCCGTGCTGGCCATGGCGCTGCTGGCCTGGTACTGGTGGCGCCAGCGCGAGCAACTGGACGCCTTCTCCCACTTGGCGTTCCAGCTCATCCTGGCCGGCGCGGCCGGAAACCTGATTGACCGCGTAATGTACGGGGCCGTGACGGATTTCCTCCATTTCCGGTTCTACGCCACCAGCTTTTTTGTGAACAACGTCGCGGATATCCTGATCAGCGCGGGCGTGATCGCCTATCTGATCGGAATGCTGCGCCAGCACAGAAAAGGACGCGGAGCTTAGCAGGAGCCGCTTGCCGGCGCATGACGCCTGGCCCCATCCGCGGCGGGGGGCCAGCCACGGACAAGCGGCAGGCGGAGGTCAGGGTTTCTTCACGGGCACGTACTGGGTGAACTGCCCCAATTGCAGCAGAAACAGCACGTTCTTTCCCTTGCGCGCCTTCGAGTATGCCGCGCGGAATTCCCGAATATCGCGCACGGGCTTGCGGTCCACCTCCAGAATCAGGGCGCGCGGGCGAAGATTGGCCTCCGCCGCGGGGCTGTTGGGGACCACCTCGGCAATCAGCACGCCGGACAGGCCCTCGTAGCCCAGCTGCTGGGCCAGTTCGCGCGTCAGGGGCTTCAGCACCAGCCCCAGTTCCTTCTCCGGCGCGCTGCGTGATTCGCCCCCTTTGCCCTTGCCGGGAGCGCGCTGTCCGCTGATGGCGGCCCGCATGTTGTCGGGCTGTTCACCGATCTTCACCATCAGCTTCATCTGTTTGTGCTTGCGGATCAGATTCACCGGCACCGACGCGCCGGGCTTGATGGCGGCCACCGCATTGCGCAACTCGTTGGAGGTGCTGACGCGCTTCCTGTTGAATTTGGTGATGACGTCACCCCGCCGGATACCCGCCTTGCCCGCCGGCGTGTTCGTCCCCACGCTGGAGATCAGCACACCGCTCTTGGCCTTGATGCCCATGGCCTCGGCCAGTTCCCGGTTCACATCCTGGATCACCACGCCCAGGAATCCCCGCGTCACCTTGCCCGTGTCAATCAGGGCCACCATCACGCTGCGGGCCATGTTGATCGGGATGGCGAACCCGATGCCCTGGTTGCCGCCGGAGCGGCTGAAAATGGCGGTATTGACGCCCACCACCTCCCCGTTCAGGTTCACCAGCGGCCCTCCGCTGTTTCCGGGATTGATGGAGGCGTCGGTCTGGATGAAGTCCTCATAATCGGTCAGGCCCACCGAGGAGCGGCCCTTGGCGCTGACGATGCCCGCGGTGATGGTTTGCTCCAGCCCGAAGGGATTCCCGATGGCGATTACCGACTCGCCCACGTCCAGATTGTCCGAATTGCCTAACTTGGCGAAGGGCAGGTTCTTGCCGTCGATTTTGATCACGGCCAGGTCCGTCGCCGGGTCCGCGCCGACCAGCTTTGCGTCGAACTGGCGTCCGTCGGGAAGCTTGACGATAATTTTGTCCGCCTCTACCACCACGTGGTTGTTGGTGAGGATGTAGCCGCGTTTGTCCACGATGGAGCCGGAGCCCAAGCCCCGCTGCTTGAATTCCTTTGGCATGCGGGGCTGGAAGAAGCGCCGGAAAAATTCATCGTCGAAAAAATCCCCAAGAGGCGCCTGGCCCCCACTGCCTTTGATGGTCTTTTCCACCCGGATATGAACCACGGCGGGGCTGATCCTCTTCACGATGGCCGCCCGTGCCTTGGAGGCGCGCTGCAGGGCCCTGATGTCCTCCGCCATGTCCGCCACGGCTTCTCCCGCCAGCCCGCCGTACCCCAGCAGAATCCCCAGGGCCATTACGGCGGCGAGAAAGCGCGCGCAATTCATTTTCACTCCAGTCGCCCTATTTTGCATTGTATACTCCCGACCAGTTGTTCTGCCGGCATTGTGTGCCGTAACGGTGTCCCGCGCGCCAGGGCGGCTCTCGTCCTTTCGAGTCAGACGGCGGGCTCACATTTTCCTGTTGCCAGACCCTTTAATTGATAGAGCGGCCCGCGGGCGGTTCCGTTCATTCACCGGGTTTCTCATTCTAGTGGAGGTGGCGGCGTAGTTCAACGATAAGCATCGCTGTCATGGGAACCCGGACGTGGAAAAACCAGGGCCGGCCCGGCGAATTCGGCCGCTAGCCCGTCAGCCAGTGCCAGGCCATGCTCACCGCCCGGTTGATGGGCGCGATCATGGCATCGGGCAGCAAATCGCGCTGGTAATCCGCCCACTGGCCGCGGGATTCATAGCTCGAGGTAAGCACGAAATGCACCCAGCGCCAGGTGGCCGTGGCGTACAACACCCAGGCGGCGGCGCCCAGGTGGCGGCGCAGATTGGGCCGCCAGCGCCCCAGCAGTTGCAAGGCCGCCGCGGCCAGCAACGAGGCCACGAACAGCCACAGCAAATAGGGCGTGAACCACCCGATGTGGCTGTAGCTGCCGTACTTGCCATCCCCGGGCCAGAACAGGGCCAGGGGCCAGCCCGGGGTGAACATGTCCGCGAACAGGTGGATCAACCCTCCGACCCACAACGCCCCCACCAGCCAGGAATATACCGCGAACCCTTCCCGCGCCCCGCGGCGGCGGCCGAAGCAGGCCAGGGTGCACAGCGCCGCCACGGCCAGGGCCATCAGCAAGGTGCCCAGCAGGGAATGGGAGGCCGCGCGATGGGCGTACCAGGTGCCGCTGAAATACTCCTCCCGGCCCAGCACGATCTTGGTCAGAATGTCCGCATCGGGCATCGAGCCTCCCAGGAAGAGCGACCAGCCCAGGGCGCGCTCGGAGACGGGGGAGTGCTTCCTGAGAACCGGCATGGCCACGCGCCCGCAGACATAGGCGCTCAATCCGTGATTGATCGTGATCATGGATGGACAGTCCTTATCAATTCCGCCGATTTCCAGTCGGGGGCGTGTATGCCAAGTAAAGCGAAACCGGTTCCCGCTCCCCTTTTCCCCGTGCCCTTTGTGAGATGACTCCGTAAGATGACCCCCGAAGGTGCGGGATACGCCGCCGCATTATACCGGATATGGCGGAGGCGTGAGCGGGTAAATTGGCGGGGCTGCGGAGCCGGGCAATTGCGGCGCGGCATAGGCGCTCCGCATCGGCCGGGGCCGGGAGACAAGGCGTGTTGGACATTCTGGAAAGATTGCAGCAAACCAGCGTCCTGGTGGTGGGCGACCTGATGGTGGACAACTACCAGTGGGGCGAGGTGGATCGGATTTCTCCGGAGGCGCCCGTGCCCGTGGTGAAAATCCTGCGCGAGGAATTGCGGCTGGGCGGAGCGGCCAACGTGGTCAGCAACCTGGCCGCCCTGGGTTGCAGGGTCGGCGTGTGCGGGCTGATCGGGGCCGACGTGATGGGGGCCAAGGCCACCGAAATGCTGGAGGCCATGGGCGTGGACCGGGCCGGCCTGATCACGGACCCGGAGCGGCCCACCATCGAAAAGACGCGCATCATGGCCCAAAACCAGCAAATGCTGCGCTATGACCGCGAGGTGGCCGGTGCGCCAGCTCCCGCCGTGGCCGGGCAGGTCGCCTCCTATCTGGAGCGCCACGCGGATGCCTACGACGGCGTCATCGTCTCCGACTACGGCAAGGGTCTGGTGAGCGCGGAGTTGCTGGCAGTCCTGGCGGGCAAAAAAGGCGTCAAATTGCCGGTGTTTGTGGATCCGAAGGGTATGGATTACGGGCTGTACAGGGGCGTCACCTGCCTCACCCCCAACGAGCAGGAAGCGGCGCTTGCCTCCCGCACGGTCATCTCGGACCAGCACTCCGCGCTGGAAGCGGGCCGGGCCCTGATGAAGGAACTCAAGCTGAGGCAGTTGTGCATCACCCGCGGTGCGGAGGGCGTGCTGGCCATGGTGGGGGGCGAACACCGCTTCCTGCCCGCCCGGGCCAGGGAAGTCTTTGACGTCACCGGCGCCGGCGACACGTTCATCAGCGTGGCCGGCGCCTTGAGCTTCTCGGGCCAGCCTTTCTTCGAGTGCGTGGAGGCGGCCAACCTGGCCGCGGGGGTGGTGGTGGGCAAGCTGGGCACGGCCACCGCCTCGCCTCATGAAATCCTCAGCGCGGCGGAAGGCGGAGCGAAATACTACACGGCCCCGGAGATCACCCAGGTGGCCGAGACCCTGCGCGCCCAGTCCAAGCGCGTCGTGTTCACCAATGGCTGTTTCGACCTGCTCCACGCCGGCCACATCCAGTATCTGCAGGCCTCGCGCGAGCAGGGGGACGTACTGATCGTGGGCATCAACTCCGACGATTCGGTGCAGCGCCTGAAAGGTCCGGGGCGGCCCTTGATCGGGGAGGCCGACCGGGCGCATCTGCTGGGCGCGCTGGCCTGCGTGGACTACGTGGTGGTCTTCGAAGAGGACGACCCGCTGGAATTGATCCGCGGCATCCGCCCCCACGTGCTCACCAAGGGCGCGGACTACACCGTGGAAACGGTGGTCGGCCACGACCTGGTGCCCCAGTGGGGCGGCGAGGTGCGGCTGATTCCCCTGATGGAAAACCGCTCCACCTCCGGTCTGATCGAAAAGATCGCCAAGGGCGGACGAGGCTGAGCGCCCCCCGCGAGTGCCGGGAAGGCCCTTCGGCGCGTTCCGCCAATCCCGTCAATTGAATCCGTTTCGTAAGCGATTTTATTTCCCGCTCCGTGCGGGGAAGGTACACAGAAGGATCGGAAGGTGGCGCAGCCGCCTGGCTATACCCGCATACGGAACGCTGAGGAATTATGAAAATCGACCGGCTGGATCATCTCGTGCTCACGGTCAAGGACCTCGCCGCGACCTGCGATTTTTATTCGCGGGTGCTGGGCATGGAAGTGGCCACCTTCGGTGCGGGCCGCACGGCGCTGCGCTTCGGCAGCCAAAAAATCAACCTGCACGTGGCGGGTAAGGAATTCTCGCCCAAGGCACAGGCGCCCACCCCCGGTTCCGGCGATTTGTGTTTCATCACCAAGGTGCCCATGCATCAGGTGATCGCCCATCTGAACAGCTGCCGGGTGGAAATCGTGACGGGCCCGGGGCCGCGCACCGGCGCCCGGCATGTGCTGGAGTCGGTCTACGTCCGCGACCCGGACGAGAACCTGATCGAAATATCCAACGAGACCGGGGAACTCACCTGAGCCTGCCGCAGGCGCGTTACCTGGCATCCAGGGAAGCGAGGAAGGCGTTCAGCCATTCATAGTACGCCGCGCCGGCAAGAAAATAGGTGTCGTTGTGGCTGCCTCCCTCCACCGGGTGGAACTGCTTGTTGGCCGAAACGGAGGCTTCGTAAATCCGCTTTCCCATCTCGAAGGGCACCAGTTCGTCCCTCGTGCCGTGAATGACCAGCAGGGGCAGGGCCAGTTCCCGCACCGCGCCCAGGGCGTCGAACCGGGAGCGCGCCAGCAGGTGAATCCCCGGCAGGGGCAGGACACGCCGGGCCATCTCGGGCACGGAGGTGAAGGTGGATTCCAGGATCAGGGCCCGCGCCGGGCGTTGCAACGCCACCCGTGCCGCCACCGCGCCCCCCAGGGAGCGCCCGAACAGCACAATCCCGCGCGGACGCACCCGCGCCTCCAGCCAGTCGAAAGCGGCCAGACCGTCGGCCAGCAGCCCGGCCTCGGAGGGCGCGCCCGTGCTGCCGCCGTAGCCGCGGTAATCGAAGATCAGCACGGAGATGCCTGCCCGCCACAGCCCGGCCACGTTGTGCAGCCGGTCCTCGCGGTTGCCCGCGTTGCCGTGAAAAAACAGCAGCACCGGCCCCTCCTGCTCCGGGCGGGGACAAAACCAGGCCTCCAGCCGTTCGCCATCGGCCGTGGAAATCCGCAAGGTCTCGTAGGGCAGACCGAATTCCCCCGGCGTCGCGCCCGCCAGGGCCGTGGGATGGTAGAGCATGGACGGCTCCAGCCGGAACGCCAGCCACCAAGCTGCCAGCGCCAACAAGGCAACCGCAATAAGCAGGATCGTCACGTTTTTCTTGTGTTTCACCGTCAGGTAGCCGCCAGAGGGCTTGTAACGCCTGCGCCC